>JAAEQF010000466.1 GCA_024231695.1 FCB group bacterium | reverse complement strand
GCTCACTTTCGCGGTGGCGAAGAGTTCGAGGAGGACCTCGCAAGGGTCGGCCATACCTGGGACGACTATACCTGGACCTTCACCCAGACCGATCAGGCGCTCGCCGCCGGCCGCCGGGAGGTGACCCTGGACGCCCACGGCACACACACCATCGTGCGGATCGAGCGCGAGCTGCGCGGACCGGACCCCGACAACCCGGGACAGACCCGCCGCCTCCACCCGCCGGTCACCAACCGCACCCACTTCGGCGCCGAGGTTCCGGTCGAGCAAGCGGCGCCGACGGGACAGAACGTCCTGCCACGTCCCCTCGAGGAAACCGAGCCCGGAGACTGAACGATGGTGGACCTCGCCTCCATGAACACCGCTCCCGCCGTTCGCCGCCCCGCCGTCGAGCTCCGCTTCGGCGACGGCGACGCCGCGGCATGGGCCGAGGCCCTGGTGTCGGTCACCGTCGAGGCCGGGATCGGCCCGGGAGTCGACGCCGTCGAGGTGATCGCAGCCGCCGGCAACGGCGGACCCGCGGCCGCGGTCGGCGACGCCGGCACCGTCGCCCTGGGCTACGACGACGCCTCCGCCGAGCAGGTCTTCGCGGGCGAGGTCGAAAGCGTCGGCCGCTCGATCCACGGCACGATGCGGATCACCGCGGTCAACGGCGGCTCGGCCCTGGCCCGGCTGCGCCTCAACCGCAGCTACGAGCAGCAGGCAGCCGGCGACGTGATCAGCGACCTGGCCGGCGAGGCCGGGGTCGCCACCGCCACCATCGAGGCCGGGGTCGACCTGCCCTTCTACGTCGTCGACGATCGCCGC
>JAAEQF010000465.1 GCA_024231695.1 FCB group bacterium | reverse complement strand
GCCGGACTCTCCGCCTTTCATGGTTCGCATACGATGGGTATTATGGTCGGCCATGATGACGCCACCGGCGACACCGTGGGCGTGGCTCCCGGAGCCGACTGGATCGCGGCCGTGGCCATCGACGTCCCCGGTTCATCAATTTTTCAGGCTTTTCAATGGGCGGCCGACCCCGACGGCAATCCTAATACTGTCACCGATCTGCCCGATGTCATCAATCATAGCTGGGGCCTGCCCCAAATCGAATGTTTCGATATTTTCTGGGACGTCATCGACAACACCGAGGCGCTGGGCATAGTCAATATCTTTTCCGCCGGTAACAACGGTCCGAGTTCCTCAACCATCCTCAGCCCCGCCAGCCGGGCCGAAGATTCACTGACCAATTTCGCCGTCGGCAACTATAATCAGGATGATGATGTCATCGTTTCCAGTTCAGCCCGCGGGCCGTCTCCCTGCGACAGCTACTCCATCAAACCGAACGTGGTCGCCCCCGGATGGTACATCCGCTCAACTTCATATAACAGCAACTACAAGAATGCCAACGGTACTTCCATGGCTGCTCCGCATGTTGCCGGAGCCGTGGCCATTCTGCGCCAGAAAAATCCCGAAGCCACCGTCGATGAAATCAAGACCGCCCTGCTCAATTCGGCTCAGGATCGAGGCACATTTGGCAAAGACAATAATTTCGGCTGGGGTCTTCTCGATATCGTCGAAGCTCTCAAACAGATCGATTTGCTGACCCGGCCGTCGCTACAGATCGAGGAATTGGCATATTCCGAAATTCAACCGGGTGATTTCCTGCAATTGGAACTGGTACTCAAAAACTCCGGAGCTTCCACCGACGGCGTATTTGCCGAATTTTCCCACCCGGAAAGCGGTATGACACTCCATACCACGAGCATTGATTTCGGTAAAATACAATCCGAAGATACCTCCCCCGGCCAATCGACTCTCGATCTGGAGTTCGACCTTTCACTGGAAACCGGACGGTTTTATTCGCTTGATATGAATATTTTCGACGAGGACGGGCATCTCAAATATCAGCGCCTGAGTTTCTTTGTCGGTTCGCCGGGCCAACGTTCCTATTTCCATCACGACGCCGGTCGAACCAAATTCACTATTTCCAATTACGGCGCCTTCGGCTTTCATGGTACCAGCGGCAACAACGCCTCATCCGGCTCCTATATCCCGCTCGATTTTCTCGGTTTCCAATTCGACACCACAGTCAACGATATGTTCGAGGGCGCGCTTTTGATCGGCACTGACGACGAGCATGTTTCCGACTGCGCCCGCAATTTTGCCCTCGAACCGGACAACGATTTCGCACCTGTCCCCGGCGGATCGATCGTTTCCTTCGAGCCGGGCAGTGAGGCCGATCAGGAAACAGTATCCCATTTTGATGACAGTTTCGCTGAACATCCCATCGGTCTTAATATCGAACAGCACACCTATGGCTGGGCCGACATGCCGGACGATAAGTTCATCATCCTCGAATATATCATCAGCAACAATTCCGGCGGGTCCATCGGCGGCATCAGGGCCGGGCTGTTCTTCGACTGGGATATAACCAGTGCCGGTTCCAATTATGGTTCATTCCTACCTAATGACGAAATCGGTTTCCTGTTTTATTTCAACTCCGTCGATTCGTCCGATTTTCGGGGCGTTAAAATATTGAACTCGGAAGGAATGATCAATCATCGCATATTTATATGGGATGACATTCTTGATGGTAATCTGACCGAAGAGAAAAAGTACGCAGCCTTGTCCAACAATTTTATCAATGCTAATCCGCCCGCAATTACGGATCTGTCCCATGTGACCACCACCGGGCCGTTCAATATTGGCCCCGGTCAATCCGATACGGCTGTATTTGCCATTATTGCCGGAGCCGATTGGACCGAATTTATGGAGGCGGCGACTCTGGCCGAGCAAAAATGGGATATCGTCACCGATATCGACGACACTCGGCCACCTCTGCCCACTGAGTTCGCTCTGGCTCAAAACTATCCCAACCCGTTCAACCCGGCCACGACCTTGTCATTTAGTCTGCCGCGTACCGGTGAAGCGGTGCTGGAGATTTTCAATATCCTCGGCCGCCGGGTCAAAGTTTTGCATGACGGCCGCCTGGCCGCCGGAAAGCATAATTTTGTCTGGGATGGCACCGATCGTGAGAATAAAACGGTCGCCGGAGGTATTTATTTCTATCGCCTCCGCTACGACGATACCAGCCTGACCAAAAAGATGCTGCTGTTGAAATAACACCCAACTGCTTAAAAGACACAAAAAAAGCCGCTCTTATCGGGCGGCCTTTTTGATATTTAATATTTACTCAGGATTATTTTGCGGCCAGCTTCACCACCGTCGCTCCCCAGCCGCCACCGGAACCGCCCTCGTGACGAAACGAAACCACCGCCGGATGACGGCGCAATATGGCGTGGACGATTTCGCGCTGGACTCCGATCCCTTTACCGTGAATTATACGCAGGTCGTGGATTTTTTTCTCCAGACAGCAGTCGATATAATCGCGGACGACGTCCTTCACTTCATCGGGTCGGAATTGATGCAGATCCAGAATACCGTCAATCGGATATTCAATCGGCTCGGATTCGTTCGGTTCGGATTCATCGTAAGTCATAAGAAAAAGACGGCGTCGATCTTTAGTTGACCGACGCCTGATATTTTTATTCGTCGGCCGGTTCGGTGGTTGAATCGCCGTCGTCCGATTTGGACATTTTGTCTTTCAGTTTGGACAGCTTGTTGATTACTCCGGGTATGGCCTCGACCAGCGAATCAATTTTCCCCGGTTTGGCCGGAAGAAGGGAGATACCGTCTTTATCCATGATGATGAAGGCCGCCGGTTCAACGATGGCTCCCCCGCCGCCGCCGGCGCCATAACCACCGCCTGTTTTTTCCTTTTCGCCTTCGCCGCCACCGGCGCCGAAACCGACCGTGACCTTGACTACCGGCACGACCGTCTTGTCGCCGATAGTGACCGCGTCGCCGACAATCGATTCAGCCGAAGCGATCTCTTTCAATTCGCCGACGATCCCCTTAATGACTTCCATGACATTATTGGCCATCATGCACCTCGTTTGAAAAACTTCTGTTTTATTATCTCTACTATCGGCAAATCCATCGCCAGACGATAGAGCTCATAGATAATCTTTCGATTTCTTATTGATACGGTCAGATGCCCCGACCAGTTCCCTTCGCCGCCGTTAAATGCCGGCATTACCTCAACCTTCCGGCGAAGACCGGGAAAGACGCCGTAAAAGGCCTGCCCCCAGCCATAAGCCATTCCGGCCAGAGCCGGATTGGAAATCACCGGGCGAGCCTGGAACTGTCCCCCCTCATATTCGACGGCGGCCAGTATTCGGCCGGTGAACAATGTTGCCGCCTTGATGATATTGATCCAGACCGAGTAAGATAGTTTTCTTTCGGCCTTTTTTTTCGGCGGTTTGGTCTTGGGCGTGGTTTCTTTTTTGGCCCGAGTGGTTTCTTTGCGCGGCCCGAATAGAAAGACCCGCCCGGCCAAAATCAGGCCGAATCGTTTGCTTTTCAGATATGTTTTGAAACCGCAATTTGCGATAGTCAATGAAACTGAAGTTTCCCGGTGGCGATGAGACGCTGTCAGTGTCGTCCGCGTCACCAGGATCAGGATTATCAAGGCCGTCGCCAAAACGGCTATTGTAACAAGAAAAGCGGTCATCTTACCTTCGCTGTCAACCCGAAAGTTATACGTTTCAATATTCAGTATATCGGCTGATAGGGGCTCTTACCTGATCGGCCGAGTCAGGCGACCGCCTGAAATTCATTAAGTAGATATGGTCTAATACTTGGAATCGATAAGAGGATCGCCATCTATCAGATCATCGAGATCGATATCATCACCCTTTTCATCATCCGTACCTTCGGATTCTTCATCATCCTCTTCATCCGGATCATCAAGGATTTCCTCGCCCAACGGCACCGCTTCGCCGCCTTCCATTGCATCCGAGCATTCCAATGAGCAGAAGCTCATGCCCTCTTTATGAAACGGCTGGCCCTCAATTTCTTCGCCGCAAAAATCGCAACGCATATTCCAACCTCAAGTTGTATTTGCTGCCCATTTATTTTCTATTCATTTTGAATAAACAAACGGGCAATCGAAAAGCAAGCACTTTTTTGAAATCCGCCCACATGACAGCAGGCGGATTGAATATTATAAAGCCTGATCGTCGCGAAGCTTTTGTACCAGCTTCTCGGCAATTTCTTCAGGTGTCTCTCCTTCAACTATTTCACCACGCTGGCGCGGCGGAGGGGACGACGCCGTAATTGTTTTGGACGGCGAGTTTTTCCCAACGACGCCACCATCGACATCCAGATCGGCGGCCGACCATTTAGTCACCGGCGCTTTCTTGGCGGCCATTTTGCCTTTGAGCGAAGGCAATCGCGGTTCATTAATTTCCTTGACCACCGATACGACAGCCGGCAAAGCGGTTGTCACCGTATCATATCCCTCTTCGTTAATGCGCTGAAAAACGGCCTCGGCGTCGCTGATACTTTCGGTCTTGCGAACAAACAGCACCTGGGGCCAGTCCAGATTGGCCGCCACCGCCGCCGGCACCTGAGCCGAATCATCGTCGATAGCCTGTTTTCCGGCCAGAACCAAACCGACCTCGCCGACCTTTTTGATCGCCGCCGCCAGAATTTTAGCCGTCGCCTGCGGATCCGATTCCTCAAAAGCCGGGTCAGTAACCAAAAACGCCTCATCAGCGCCAACCGACAATCCCTGACGCAAAGCCGATTCCGCCCGCTCACTGCCAAGTGTCAGCAGAGTCACTTTGCCGCCAAGTTGTTCTTTGATTTTCAGGGCTTCTTCGATACCATATTCATCGAACGGATTAACCACGCCCGGACCTGAAGGAAGGGTTACCTGTCCCGCGGACTCATCGACTCGAACCAATTCTATCTCCGGTACCTGTTTTATAATTACAACTATATTCACAAATCCTCCCAACCAATGGCCTTTATACCCGGCCTCATGTATTCTTGAATGTTATTCCATGCTGCCTGAATTTAATGAAGATCGCCGCCGCTGTCAATCAGAGGGTTTCGTTTTTATTCAACTTTCAGAATTTTTAGGGCCTGCCCGGCCGCCTGCTGTTCGGCATCCTTTTTGGAGTTCCCGCCTCCCCGCCCGATGATTTCCCCGTTGGAATAAACGACGACGGTGAAGGTCTTGTCATGATCGGGGCCCTTCTCGCTGATCACCTCATACCGAGGCATGCCCAATCCCCGACCCTGCAAATATTCCAAAAGATCGCCTTTGAAATTACGGAAAGTCGTATCGGCGGTGATGGAATCGATCTGCGAATACAAAAATCGTTCGATAAGTTTTCGGACCGCTAATGGGCCGCCGTCAAGGTACATGGCGCCAATGATCGCTTCCAGAGTGTCGGCGTTTATGGAAGGTCGATTACGGCCCCCGGCCCGGTCCTCCTCTGGCGAGAGTAGGACATAACGTCCCAGATCAAGTTGTTGAGCAGTGCGAAAAAGAGTTATTTCATTGACCAGCAATGATTTTAGTTTGGTCAGACCGCCTTCAAGTTCGTTCGGATAATTATTATACAGAATGTCGGCGACGATCAGGCCCAGAACCGAGTCGCCCAGAAATTCCAAGCGCTCGTTGGAGGGTATCCAGTCCTTCTCACCCGACTTGGCGAAAGAACGATGGGTCAGCGCCACTTGGAGAAGGTCGATGTCGCGAAACCGGTAATCAATAGTTTTCTGGAATTGATCAAGCAGTCTGATTCGATTATCAGACTGGGTAGCTCCAAAAACCGCTTTTACCGCTTCCCAAACACCCATATTGAATCACGCCGAATTATGAGCCGCAAAAATCAAACTGATATTATGACCGCCGAACCCGAACGAATTAGATATGCCGTAATTGACCTTCATCTCCCGGGAACCCTCGGGTATGTAATCCAGATCACATTCCGGATCGGGATTATCCAGATTAATCGTCGGATGCAGTTTGCCTTCTTGAATTGTCTTGACTGTGACAATCGATTCCACCGCTCCGCCAGCACCCAGTAAATGGCCGGTCATTGACTTGGTCGAATTGATGACCAGCGAGCGGACATGCGTTCCAAAGACGGTTTTGAGCGCTTTGGTTTCGGCCACATCGCCCAAGCCGGTGGAAGTACCATGGCTGTTGATGTATTGCACATTTTCCGGTTTTATATCAGCGTCTTTCATCGCCGCCTGCATGGCCCGAGCCGCGCCGTTTCCATCCGGTAACGGCGCTGTAATGTGATGGGCGTCGCAAGTCATACCGGCGCCGATAATTTCCGCATAAATACGGGCGCCGCGGGCTTTGGCCGATTCCAGCGATTCCAATACTACCATACCGGAGCCTTCACCCATGACAAACCCATCCCGATCACGATCAAAGGGACGGCTTGCTTTTTCCGGCTCGTCATTGCGCCGGGAAAGAGCTCGGGCTGAACAGAAACCGGCCATCGAAAGCGGCGTAACGGCAGCTTCCGTCCCACCGCTCAAAATCACATCGGCCTCGCCCCGCTGGATAATCCGAAAAGCATCGGCGATGGCATGGGCCGATGAGGCGCAGGCTGACACCGTACCGTAATTCGGACCCCGAAAATTAAAGCGCATGGCCACCATACCGGCGCACATATCAATAATCATCATCGGAATGAAAAAGGGCGATACCCGCTTGGGACCACGCTCAAGTAATATCTGATGCTGGTCCTCAAAGGTTTTAATGCCCCCGATACCAGATCCGATCACGGCACCGCAACGATCCAGATCCAGACCGTCACTTTGTAATCCGGCATCATCATAAGCCGCCTGAGAGGCCACGAGGCAATACTGCTCATTGGCGTCCAGCCGACGTAATGTTTTCTTATCGATATACTCTTCCGGGTGAAAACCCTTAACCTGAGCGGCTATTTTTGTCGATAGCTCTTCAGTCGAAAATGAGCAGATCGTGCCGACTCCCGATTTTCCGGCCAATAGGCCGTTCCACAAATCTTCCACGGAATTTCCCAAAGGCGTTACCGCCCCGAGACCGGTTACAACAACCCTGCTATTCATACGGTATAATTTTCCTGTCTTTATTCCTTGGCGTGTCCCTGAATATAGGTCACGGCATTTCCGACGGTTTTAATATTCTCGGAATCCTTGTCCGATATCTGCAAATTGAATTCGTCTTCAAGAGCTAGAACCAGTTCGGCTTGATCGAGTGAATCGGCGCCCAGATCATCCACAAACGAAGCGTCGCCGGTGATCTGTTCGGCTGTCACATTCAGCTTATCCATCACGATTTCTTTGACTTTTTCTTCAACAGACATTCTCATACTCCTTTTCATTATTGCCATACTTGTTTTAAATTTCTACATCAGCATGCCGCCATCCACCTGAATTACCTGACCAGTGATATAATCAGCATCCGGCGAGGCCAGAAAAGCCACCGCACCGGCAACATCTATTCCGGTTCCGGGTCGTTTCAGGGGTATGACGGTTAAAAAAGCTTCCTTGGCCGCTTCCGGCAATTCCTCGGTCATTTGCGTGGCAATATAACCGGGAGCAACTGCGTTGACGGTTATGCCTCGGCCGGCCAGTTCCTTGGCCGACGACTTGGTCAACCCGACTAATCCCGCCTTGGAGGCAGAATAATTGCTTTGGCCGGCGTTGCCCATCAATCCAACGACCGATGAGATATTTATAATTTTGCCAGAGCGGACTTTCATCATTATCCGGGAGGCCGCCTGCGTTGTCAAAAAAGCCCCCTTGAGATTTATATTCATGACCATATCCCAGCTTTCGGGCGTCTGGCGAATGAGCAGTGCGTCACGAGTGATGCCGGCGTTGTTCACCAGAATGTCCAGCCGGCCGAAATGGTCGGTAACTTCCTTCATCAACCGGGCCACGTCCTCGCTTTTGGTTACATCGCTGACGGCGGCCATGGATTCAAAACCTTTTCCGGTTAGATCGGCGGCGGTTTCTTCGGCCAGGTCACCGAGAATATCGGAGATCACCAACCGGGCGCCAAGCGAACCAAGTTTTTCGGCGATGGCTTTACCTATTCCACGAGCCGACCCCGTGATCAGGGCGACTTTTCCATCCAATGGTTTCATAATCCCGTCCCTTTAGGATACGGCCGTTTCAAACTTTTCCAAATCGGCCAACTTATCGATATTATACAAACTGACACCCGGCATTTCCCGTTTGGCCAGACCGGTCAAAACCCTTCCCGGGCCGATTTCAATGACCGTATCAACCTCTTCCTTTTGGAAGAAAGCCATGGTATCCCGCCAGCGAACCGGCGAAGTTATCTGCTCGACCAGAAGCTGTCGGATTTCATCGGCAGCTCGAACCGGTTCGGCGGTTACATTAGCCACGATCGGCGGATCGGCATCTCTTACCGTCATAGTATCCAGACAAGCTTTCATTCCCTCGGTGGCCGAAGCCATCAGGGGTGAATGAAAGGCGCCGCCGACTTCCAGCATAATCGCCCGCTTAGCTCCGGCTTCTTTGGCCAGCCGACAGGCCTCTTCCACAGCCGCCAGGTCGCCGGAGACAGCCACCTGCAGTGAGGAATTGATATTGGCCATGGCCACTACACCCTTGGCCGACGCTGCCCGGCAGACTTCGTCCAGTTTGTCATCGCTTAAAGCCAGCACCGCAGCCATTGTTCCGGGATTATCCCGGCAGGCCTGCTCCATCAGTCTGGCCCGCGTACAAACGGCGGTGATGGCATCCTCACTGCTGAGCGCACCGCATGCGGCCAGGGCAACATATTCACCCAGGCTATGGCCCGCAGCATAAGTATGCTCGGGTAAAACATCGCCGCACATCTCCAGCAAAGCCAGCGAATGAATCAGAATGGCCGGTTGAGTGAAAATGGTCTGTTTCAATTTATCCGGAGGTCCTTCAAACGATATCCGGGCCAGATCATCCCCCAGAAGCTGAGAGGCCTGGTCGTAATATTTTTTCACCTGATCGGACTTTTCATGCAGTTCGCGGCCCATGCCGACATACTGTGAAGCTTGTCCGGGAAAAAGAAAAATAACTTTATTCACAATCCTACCAGCGGATCACTGCCGCTCCCCATGTTAATCCCCCGCCAAAAGCGACGCTTAGAACAAGGTCGCCCTTTTTTATACGCCCCTGCTGCACCGCATCATGCAAAGCCAATGGCACCGAAGCAGCCGAAGTGTTGCCGAATTTCTCGATATTCATGAAAACTTTTTCCTGAGGCATACCCAGGCGATCGGCAGTGGCTTTGATTATTCTGATGTTGGCCTGATGCGGTACCAGCAAGTCAATGTCGTCGGGAGAAAGCCCTGCATCCTTAATCACACGCATGGATGCATCGCCCATATGCCTGACCGCATACTTGAAGACCTCATTGCCACTCATTCGCAAAAGCGTTTCCTTGCGATCGTAATTACCATTTGCGCCATATGGTTTGTTCGTTCCACCGCCGGGAATATGAAGAAGTCGATCGAGGTTGCCGTCCGATTTCAAATAAGTAGACAGAATTCCGCTGTCATCATCGGCCGCGGTCAGAATAGCCGCTCCGGCGCCGTCGCCGAATAAAACGCAGGTGTTGCGGTCTTCGTAATCGGTAATACTGCTCAGTTTTTCGGCTCCAAAAATCATAATATTACGATATACACCGGTGGCAATGTATGCCTGAGCAATCGACAAGCCGTGGATGAAACCGGCACAAGCCGCCACCACATCCATTGTGGCCGAATTGACGGCTTTTATCTTTTTTTGAATCATACAGGACGTTGAGGGCAGGCGATAGTCAGGCGTGACGGTGGCCGCAATTATCAGATCGATATCAGACGCCGCAAGTCCGGACGATTCAAAGGCCATTGCGGCGGCATTGACACACATATCGGAAGTATCCTCTCCCGTAGCGGCAATGCGGCGTTCCCTGATACCGGTTCGTGAAAAAATCCATTCGTCAGTGGTGTCAACCATCTTTTCCAGATCGTGGTTGCTCAAAATCCGCTCGGGCGCATAGGCACCGAGACCGATGATCTTTGCTCTGGTCATATTCTCTTTTTCCACCTAAGGTGATGCATTATTGACCGCTGACGCCAGTGCTGCCGTTCATTTTAAAATCAATCGCATCGCTGGCAGTTTTAGCGCCGTTCAACAGAATTGATTCGATCTTTTGATTCACCTGCCGGGAAACCATTTCGCGGGCCACCCGCAAGGCCCCCAGAATCGCCTTGCTCGACGAGTTGCCATGAGCGATGATACAAACGCCGTTTATTCCCAAAAGCGGCGCTCCGCCGGTTTTGGAATAGTCAAACGTGCCGCGTAACCGCCTCAAAAACGGGTACATCAACAGAGCCCCGACACGGGAGAAGATATTGGTCGAAACCTGCCGCCGGATAGAGGTAGTCAAAAATCCCTCAATCGACTCGGCGAATTTCAGTACTATGTTGCCCACGAAACCGTCGGTAACGACCACATCCACTTTGCCCATCAATATATCTCGTCCCTCAATATTGCCGACAAAATTCAAATATTTGTTCTCGGCCAGACGTCGGTGCGTCTCCACGATCAAATCATTACCTTTGCTTTTTTCCTCACCGATAGAAAGCAGGCCGATCCGGGGCCGATTCTTATCAAACATATGCCCTGATACGATCGAACCCATGATAGCAAACTGATAGAGATTCAGGGGTCGGCAATCGGAATTGGCCCCGACGTCCAGAACCACCGTAGTCCCTCCGTCCACCGAGGGAAAAAAGGAAGTGATAGCCGGGCGTTTCACCTCGCGCAGACGTCCCAACCGAAGCATCGCCGTGCCCATCACGGCACCAGTATTACCGGGGGAAACAACCGCTTGAACCGTGCCTTCATGATGAAGACGAATTAACTCGGAAATCGAGGTATCCCGGCGGCGTACTGCCTCGGCCGGCGGATCAGTCATGTGTACTTCACCGTCCGCATGATGGATGTCAAGATTACCGGGCAAGCCGCGGTATTTTTTCAACTCGTCGGCGATCATGTTGCTATCGCCAACCAGCATTATTGTCGTATCATTGCCGAAATCACGAGCGGCTTCAATACCGCCGGCGATTATGGCGCCGGGTCCGTTATCGGTGCCCATTACATCAAGCGCCAGTTTTACCATTTTAAATCCTGCCGTTGACTCACTGTGTGTCGTATCACGCTGCTAATCTTTGGCGATGACTTCCGCGTCTTTATAGAAACCGCAACTAGGGCAGATATGATGCGCCAATTTCGGTTGTTTACAATGGCTGCAGTCTACCACCGTAGGCGATTGCAGTTTCCAGTGTGTGCGACGCTTCCGTCCTCGGGCGCGTGAGTGTCTCCTTTTAGGTACAGCCATGGTATCTCCTTAATCCTTCTTAATCATCAATATTCGTTACTGCTGCAAATCGCGCAACCCGTCCCAACGGGGATCTTCGCTTTCTGTCCGGCAGTCACAATCTTCCTCATTCCGGTTAACTCCGCAATGAGGACAAATGCCCCGGCAGTCTTTCACACAAAGCGGTTTGAGCGGCAACTCCAAGACCAGCGCCTCGTGCACATGATCGCTTATATCAACCTGCCCCGCGCCGGATGGTTTTATTAATTCTCCGTCCAGCAATTCCTCGTCACTCGATGCATTTTCGGCAGCTTCCCTGACAGTAAAGTCAAGGGCGCCGCGCAAATTCAGCGAGTACGACTCGAGGCATCGACTGCACTCGATTTTCACCTCACAGGCCGCTTCCCCGATGCAATAATATATATTATCGCTCAGAACAATGTTGAGTTCAACCGAAGCGGTTCCCGCCTGAGAAACACCGCCCTCCTCTATCTCCAACCCGGAAGACTCTCCCTCAAGCGTTATACGCGCCGGGAACTCATTTATGGCCTGTAAATCAAGCATCACAGCTAACTAAGCTACACAAAAAGCGAGTTTCTGTCAAGCAAATTCTACTCACCGAATCCATTGTCTCATATCAGGTTAGGGTAACCGAAGCCTATTTCGACCGGTTCTTGTCCACCATCGTCAAAAACGAGCCTCTCATCCGGTTTACCGCCTCTCCGGCTTTTTAACCGGTAATCATAGAACCCCGTCAATTCTCTTTTTGTTTCCACTCTCGGATAGTTATTATCCCGTTTCCTTCGGCATCGAAAAGGATCAGCTAAAAGCGCTCATCCCGGGCCAGATCAAACAGGTCTTGCACAACCGGCGTTTGATCGGCCTTAAAGCCCTGGGCGTATTTCACGCCCCCCATCAATCCGAAGGAGCGAGCCATACTTTCCAGAGTATAAAGATAATCTTTTTTCTTATCCGGATTAAGAAACTGACTGCGATGACACTTGAGGGCCTCCAGCCAGCCATTGAATTCGGCAGTTATATCGACTACCAGATCGGGCATCATCCCCGGTGGCAGAAAATAATAAAACAAGCGGGCCGTCTGATGCGGTTCGCCGACTACATCGGCTTTTTTTAAAGCGGCTAGATTGGCGGCATTCTGGGCTATTTGTCCGCAGGCGATGTGATCGGCGTGCGACTGCCGCCGCCCATGACCGACCCAAGGTGCAGGACAGAGGATTATATATGGTCGATACTTCCTAATTTCCGCCGCCAGTGCCAATCGTCGGTCATAGGTATCGGTCAAAGCCGTATCATTCCAATCGAATGTTTTCAACAGGTCGGCACCCATCAAGGCTGCCGCCTCGGCCGCTTCCTGTTGCCGCAGGGCCGGATCACCGCCGGTACCCTTCTCGCCTTCCGTCAAGTAGATGATTCCGGTCTTGCGCCCGGCTCGAGCCGTTTTGATCAACACGCCGCCGGATCCGACTTCAACGTCGTCCGGGTGAGCGCCTATGGATATCAAATCGTAATTCATAACAATAAAATAGGCCGGGAAGAGACTTACTTCCCGGCCGGATTTTCTTCTTTAGACCGCCTGTTTAGTTTGTCGGGTTCAGGTTATTGGAGTGGAAAATCAGGATATCCTCCAGCAAATCATACAGATAGTGGTTGGCGGTGGCAGAAAGCCTGTCGGTGCCGTTAAAAGTCTGGGTTTGATAGGTCATACTGTTACTACCCAGAAAACCGGTAAAGGCGGTCATCTGTTCACCGTAATGAAAAACGGCGTCAGAGGAGGAGACCAACAGTTTGTTCATGGTCATAAAATCGGCCGCAATTGCAGGATCGGCAACGGCATACAGATTGGCGATATTGTTCTCCATCCACAAATCCCAAATGTAGTCATGGCGAGCACCCGCACTGTCATAGGGCAAATGGATGTTATACTCGGCCTTGAACGACCGAAAATCGTCCGTCAGCGTATCGTCTACGCTAAAAGTAAAAGTGCGCTGTCCGAAAACATCCTGATAAAGCGAATCAATATCAAAGGCAGCGATGTGCGGTGTGAAAGCCGCTGAGGCGGACAAAATCAATGATGCTTCCAGGTCACCTTCGGCTGTGTCAATTGCGCCAAAGTCGTTGATAAATACTTCATCCAGCAGGGTTAAAAATCCGCCCGAACCGTTGCCATCAAAATCCAAAGGTGCATTAACTGCCGACACTGATCCGAACAGATCAGTCTGCAAGACGGCTCGGAAAGCTCCGTAGCCACCCATACCAACGCCGCCAATAGCTCGCCGGGACGGATCATCGAAGGTGCGGAAAATATCGTCGATACGGGTAATGGTTGCTTCGGCTTCGTACATCAATACTCCGCCATCGGGATAAAGACTTTCGGTTCCCGGAGCGGCATACTCTTGAAAACTCGTATCCGTGAACAAGGCCGTAAAATGGTTACCCTGACAGGCAGAGTTGGTGTAAAAAGAACCACCCAAATGTGACCGGCCATCGAGGGTAACGATAATCATCGGTTCGATCTTGCCTTCAGCGATCAGACGGTCAGCGACCGCCGCCAGACCGTGTTCGAAGTAATATAGCTCGTCGCTACGGAAGGGAGGTAGAAGATATAAGGAAGGATAGCGGATACCGCCTCCACTCAAATCGTATCCCGGTGGTAAATAAACCCGAATCGGTTTAAAGCCGGGATCCTTGGCTGTGGAGAAAAATATGGAGAACGTATGATTGCTCTGGTTGGTTACCAGACCCTGCTCGCCCACTTCCGCCCTGGTTGGGTTGTCACCTGTTTTATCAGTACACCCGATGACGCCCAGAGTTAAAAGCACCACGAGCAAACCTGTCAATGTATATCCTGACTTCATCATCAACCTCCGTTAAAACCGGACCGTAATCTGGACAATCGATTCCCAAACAGAACCGCTGTAAACACCGGCTATATTATCCACTATATCGTCCGTTTGTCCATCGCTTTCCAGATAGACATTGCCACTCTCGGTGCACTCGTCAAATTTTATATACTGGGTGGCAAAATCCAAAGTGACGTTTTCGAAATTCAAACCCAGACCCAGGCTGAAACTGTGCTTCAAACCGGGATCGAAGAAAGACGGATTCATTGTTCCCACTTCAACTGGTGATTGATCGGCCGAATAGCCGGTTCGCAGGGTAATAACGTCGGTGTGGAGATATTCCAAGCCAACCGATCCTTTGATCGTATTTTTCCAATTAACCGGAACTGACAGATTCTGCTTGAACCACTCATCCAAAGCGGTGCTGCGGGTGATTGGGTCGGCAGCGAATTTGTATTCAAACTTATAACCCTTGAAATCGGACCACATTGTATATTCCATATCACCAGCCACAAGCAGTTTATCCGTGACCTGATAGGCTACACCGGCAGCCAATTGGGTCGGCAGTGTAATTTCCGTCTCAAAGGTGGTTTCCGTTTGATACCGGCTCCCCGATGACATGATAGTGAAAATCGAATCCTGATATATGTCGTTGACATTGTAGAAATCAGGAATATCCGGCATGTAGTAATACAGAAGCGCATCACCGTCAACAGTCACTGTCGTTTTCAAAGCGGCCGAAGCCCCCAGGGAAAATCTCGGCGTAGGTTTGAACATAATACCTGCACGCAGATTGGGAGCGAAACCTTCGCCGTCACTCCGCTGCCATTGGGTAATCAGATCATTTGGCCGGCTGGCTACATGGTCGTAATATGACGCTTCCGGATCGATCGGATTGGGGCGCAGGAAAAAGCCGCCATAAACCAAATCGGCTTTTAAAAATCCAACTGACCAGCCCAGACTCAGCTTGTTTTCCATCAATTCAAAAGCCCCGATCCAATTGATGGCCACCGCATCAAAATTGTGCTCAATCTGTTGACCGGGTAAGCCAAAAGAGTTATTCAGCGATTGAAACATTTGCCAGGACATATTCATATCATATGGCTGGAAGATCGCCAGACCGGTAACGAAATCGGTGCCTTTCACGGGCAATTTAAAATATCCACCCAGAGTTGGATTGGTCAAAATTTCATAACGATTGTAAATCTCGCCTTCGTAAAATCCAACCTTATAATCTCCATAGGCAACCGACGGAGAAAATTTAGCCTGATAATTGGTGATGACCTCATTGAATGTCAACTGATTGTCAGTTACATAAAATAGGCCTGCCGGGTTGTAATAGGCCGCCGACCAGTCGTTGGCAACAGCTCGATAGGCGCCGCCCATACCCTTGGCCTTTGCGCCGACACCCCAAATACCCATGCCTCCGCCCCACGCGGGCAGAGCCAGGCTCACCGTGAAGATTAAACATAATATGGTGACCGTAGCTCTTTTCATCCTCAACTCCACATCTATTGAATACTGATCGTTATCAGTTCCTGCATACCACCACCGCTTCCGCATCGCTACCATGCACAAAACGGCAAAAATGAAAACCCAAGGTACAATATCCTCCAACTCTTGTCAAGCCTGAGGGTCACTTTTTTAGAAGCGACCATGCGACCTTCTAATGATGACGAACCAACCTCCATTTTTTTTCAATTATTAGGAACATTTTTCCTCACCCAGCTACAATTTCTTCCGCATAAGCTCCTCACGCCCCGGTTACAGAAGGCGATCACATCACATATGTTACAGCGTCCCACACGCTTACGGTGTTTTTGTCCACATTGGCATCAGCTATGCAATACTCCTTAGAAAACCATGGAAGGTTTGAATATGAAAAAGTCTGTTTTATTGGCGCTTCTGATCATTATTCTGGTCAGTGTCACTTGGATGAGCGACGGATTTGCTCAGACTGGTTTGGATCAGAAAGAAGTTCTTGAAGAGTGGGCCAGACTCAAGCAACAGCCCAAAATCGGAACTCCCTCAACCGCCTACGAATCGCCAGCCATCTTCGAAGAGGAAATACCGACAACCCCAAACGTCGAAGCTTCCACTGCCAAACCAGAAGGTCTGGCCGTCGGCACTCGTACTCAGCAACAACTGGTGCTTCCATTACGAAGCAAAGTTGACCGCTACGGCCAAAACCTGTTTACCAATCCACAGGTGGCCGAGATAAACACTTCCCTGATCCCCGAAAGTTACATTCTGGGACCAGGCGACAACATCATTATAAGTCTCTGGGGCCGGGTTCAGCAGGAATGGAATCTCACCATTGACCGCCAAGGTAAAATATTCATACCCAAAGTTGGAGAAATTACGGCCTGGGGTATGACTCTGGATCAGTTTACCGAGCGTCTCGACGCCGGGCTTTCCAAAGTGTATACAGGATACAAAAAACGGGTCACCTTGGGTAAAATCAGAACGATCAAGGTCTTTATCTACGGTGAAGTCAATGCGCCCGGTGGATACGCCGTTTCCGCTTTGTCCACCCTGTTTAACGCCCTTTATATGGCCGGCGGTCCGGCTCCCAACGGGTCTTTTCGCAAGATTAGACTACTGCGAGATAACCAACCTACGGTTATAGATCTTTACGACTTTCTAATCACCGGAGACAAAAGCTGCGATCTTCCATTACAATCCGGCGATGTTATCTTTGTCCCTCTTGTCGGCGCCCAAGCAATTACTCGCGGTGAGGTCAAACGACCGGCCATCTATGAATTGGTCGGCGGTGAGAAAATCCCGGATTTGATCGAACTGGCCGGAGGATTGACTGCCGATGCCTATCTCGGACGCCTCATGCTCGATCGCATTTCCCGGGATGATGCCCGCGAGATTTTCGACGTCGATTTCACATTGGCCGAATCTCAAGACCTGGAGATAAATGACGGCGACGATCTTTCGATTTTTTCCATTTACCAGATGCGTCATAATATTGTCTGGGTTAATGGTATGGTCAAACATCCCGGTACCTTTGAAAGAACCGAAGGAATGACCGCTGGCGATCTATTGAAAATGGGCCAGTTGCTTCCTAATAACGTCTTTCGTGACCGGGCCGATTTGTACCGCCACTACAAGGATGGCCGGACCGAAATCATACCCATTGACCTAAACGCTATTTTGGCTGACAATACGGACGCCGACTTCACCCTTGACGATCTCGATTCGCTCTATATTTACAGTACCGACGAAGTGCATAGAGTCAAGCACGTTTATATCGACGGCAAAGTTAGGAATCCGCAGAAGCACACTCTTTATGACAATATGACCATTGCCGACCTCATTTTTCTCTCCGGTAATCTGGTGGAAAGCGCCTATCTCCTTTCCGGTGAACTGGCCCGAATCGACAGCCTGGGCCAAACTTCCATTATCAACGTACCGCTTACTCTTGAGAGCGGAAGCGACCGGTTCATGTTGCAGGAAAACGACCATCTGTTTGTTCGTAAAATCCCCGGATATCAAATTCACCGGACAGTGATTATCGAAGGTGAGGTAAAATTCCCCGGTCAATATTCTCTGACCCACCGGGAAGAAACCTTCCACGAGCTGTTACAACGAGCCGGCGGATTTACTAATAAGGCTTTTGCGGCCGGTACCGTTTTTCAGCGCAAATCGATCGTTGATGATCTCCTGCGGCGCGGTATTCCCAATATTATTAAATCCTCACAGCCAATGATTGCCGACAGCACCGGTATTCTTCTGACCGCCAAAACCCCAGACATGCGCCCGGAAAGTATGGACCGGATTATAATTGACGTTGATCGGATAATTGCCACCGGTGGCGCAGAAGGAGATTTCCAACTTCAGGCTGGCGATAATATATTTATCCCCCAAATTCCAACCGGGATTTCAGTTTTAGGGGAAGCCTGTGCCAATGGTACTATCAAATTCGAACTGGACAAAAAGGTCAAGAATTATCTCGAGTTGGCCGGAGGGTTCACAAATCGTGCCGACCGGGGCGCCACTCGTCTGGTCAAGGCCGACGGAAGGGTTTTTGCTTATGACAATACTCTAAATCGCCGGGTGGAAATGGGCGATGTTATTGTAGTCCCCGCCGAAATAAAAAAGGAGAGGAACTGGTTTAAGTATATCACTGCCGGGGCCTCGATCATAACGGGGGTAGCTACCACAGTTTTGATTATTGACCGCCTGCAATGAGAGATTGTGGTATGGATTCGAATTCAATGAAATTGCATCTTGCACATAAACGAACAAAAGGGGAAAGTAAGGTAACAACTATGCTATCAGGAAAATCAATACTTATCACCGGCGGCACCGGCTCTTTCGGGAAAAAGCTGGTCGCCACCCTGCTCAAACAGTACCCGTCAGTTCGCCGACTGGTTATATATTCCCGTGACGAATTGAAGCAGTTTGACATGAGTCAGGATTACCCGACATCACAGTATCCAATGCTCCGTTTCTTTCTGGGCGATGTCCGCGACCATGACCGGCTCCGCCGAGCCATGGAGGATATCGACATTGTTATTCATGCCGCCGCCCTCAAGCAGGTTCCGGCCGCCGAATACAACCCATTCGAGTTTATCAAAACCAACATCATGGGCGCTCAGAACATTATCGATACAGCCCTGGATCAGGGCGTCAATAAGGTTATTGCCCTGAGTACCGACAAGGCCGCCGCCCCGATCAATTTGTACGGAGCCACCAAACTATGTAGTGACAAGCTGTTTGTATCGGCCAACAATTTCAAAGGCAAACATGACATTATGTTTTCCGTGGTCCGTTACGGTAATGTCATGGGCAGCAGAGGAAGCGTCATTCCCTTTTTCATGAAGAAACGGGAAAGCGATGTCCTTCCGATTACCGACCGGCGCATGACCCGTTTCAATATTACACTGGAACAGGGCGTCGAATTTGTTCTAAATGCCCTGACCCACATGTGGGGCGGGGAAATTTTTATCCCCAAGATCCCCAGCTACCGAATCATGGATGTGGCCGAGGCCATTGCCCCCAATAGCAAAAAAACCTTTATCGGTATCCGTCCCGGCGAAAAACTGCATGAGGAGATGATCACTCAGACCGATTCCCTCAACACCATCGAATTCGACCGCTACTATGTCATCTTGCCGTCAATGCCGATCTGGAATGTGGATAAGTTCGCCGAGGCCTTCAACGGTAAACGTTGCCCCGATAATTTCCACTATAGCAGTGGTAACAACACCGAATGGCTTACGGTCGAAGATATTCGCGAACTTATTCGTACTCAGGTCGATCCCAGTTTTAACGTCGATGACAAACCGCCGTCGGCAATTGTCAATAAGCGGATTACCCTGATTCGCGGTTCCGAGGATATCGCCGCCTTAACCACGATGGGCGACCGAAAAATCGTGAAAACTGATAAAATTGAAAAGGAATTCGCCTCAACTCCCTGAGATGGTCGGGTAAAAACGTAACGGCTTTTTAACATAGGATGATAAAATGACAAAGCCGACTTTTCTACCGTATGGTAGGCAGAATATCACCGATGACGATATACAGACCGTCACCGCCGTTCTTCGTTCGGATTGGCTGACTCAGGGACCGGCCGTGCCGGAATTTGAGGATGCCCTGGCTGATATTACCGGCGCCTCCGAATGCGTAGCCTGCTCCAGCGGTACGGCAGCGCTCCATCTGGCTGTTCTGGCCCTGGGCCTCGGTGACAATGATGCCATTATAACCACACCCAACACTTTTCTCGCTTCAGCCAATTGCGCCCGTTATGTTGGAGCCGATGTTCTCTTTGCCGATATCGACCCGGAGACCGGGTTGATCAATCCCGAAAGTGTTGCCCGCCTATTCGAGCATGACAGCGAACATCGCATTCGAGCGGTCATTCCCGTTCATTTCGCCGGTCAGCCGGCCGATCTTCCGGCTCTGGCATCGATTGCCCGCCAATACGGAGCAAAAATCATAGATGATGCCTGCCATGCCATCGGCGCCACTTATGACAGCGACGGTCAGACTTTTAAACTTGGCAACAATCCGCACAGCGATCTGACGGTCTTCTCCTTTCACCCGGTCAAACATGTGGCCATGGGCGAAGGCGGAGCCGTTACTACCGACGATCCCGAATTGGCCGAAAAAATGCGTCGTTTCCGCAACCATGGTATCGTCCGGGACCGGTTTGAAAACGAATCAATGGCTTCAGCCGGAGACGGTCGGGCCAATCCCTGGTATCATGAGATGAGCGAGCCCGGATTCAACTATCGCCTTACCGATATTCAGGCTGCTCTGGGCCGGTCGCAGTTGAAACGCCTGCCGGAGTCTCTGGCCCGGCGGCGCGAGATAGCCGAAACATATCATCATTTGCTGGATGAAAAATTCGCCGCTGGTGAAATCCGCCCGCTTGAACTGCTCCCCAACGTCAACCACGCCTGGCACCTTTTTGTCGTCCGAATAGATTTTGAACGTCTGGGAATCTCACGTGCCGTGGTCATGAATCAATTGCGCGCCCAGGGTATCGGCACTCAGGTTCATTATATTCCCGTTCATCTTCAGCCCTATTACCAAAAGCTGGGCTCTCCCGTGCCGGGCGCTCTGCCCGGGGTCGAAAAATATTATGCCGGTGCTTTATCTCTGCCAATGTATCCGGAATTGACCGAAGCCGACTGTCGAAGAATTGTTGAGGAACTGGAGCGGATATTGAATCGAGTCGCAACGCATGCATGAAACTGAATCTAAATTGTCCAAACTGGGTTTGGGGACGGTTCAATTCGGTCTGGATTACGGTGTCAGTAATCCCGGCGGCCGAACCAAAACAGAAAGTGTCCGCCGAATTCTGCAAACGGCTTTGGCCACCGGTATTAAGACAATTGACACCGCCACGCTTTACGGTCAATCTGAAAAGGTCCTGGGAGGTACTCTTCCTACCGGACATGATTTTCAAATCACTACCAAGACCGGTCAGTTCAATACTCCGCTAATTTCTCCAAAGCATGTCAATGATCTAATGACAACCTTCGCTTGTTCTCTGGAGAAGATGGCCCTTGACCGGGTTTACGGATTACTGATCCATGACGCCAATGACCTTCTCGCCAAAGGCGGCGAATACCTTTATGAAGCACTGCAAAAACTGAAGGAAAAACGTCTGGTTGAAAAAATAGGCGTTTCCGTTTATTCCGGCAAACAAATTGACACTTTGCTAAAAAACTATTCGCTCGATCTGATCCAACTCCCATTGAATGTTTTTGATCAAAGACTGATTCAGGGCGGGCAGATAGACCGCTTGCATCAAGCAGGCGTCGAAATCCACGCCCGGTCGATCTTTCTGCAAGGTCTTCTGCTGATTGACCCGGATCATTTACCCGGCTATTTTCGCCCGGTCAAAAATCACCTGATAAATTTCCGGAAATTATCTTCGCAGACTGGCCAAACGCCTCTGCAAACATCTCTGGATTTCGCTCTCGGCCTCGAAGCCGTCGATCGCATTATCGTCGGCGTATGTAACCTGAAGCAATTGGAGGAAATAATTCAGTCCATCGAAAACATGCCACCGGGGTTGGCAGACTTCGCCCCATTGGCCCTGAATGACAGCGCTATCCTAAACCCTTCGGAATGGAAAGTTGACGAACATGAACCAGCAACCGCCTGAAGCCATCTATAATGAACCAATTGCACCGGTAGAGACAATAACCCAACCGGAAAAATCGCTTCCCGAACCGGAGAAGTTTAACCCGATCATCTCCGGCAATCGTCTGTACCTGCGCGAAGTCCGGCTCAGTGATGTCAATGAACGCTATTATAAATGGATGAGTGATCCGGCAATAACCCGATATTTGGAAACTCGTTATGTTCCGCAATCGCTGGAAAACATCGCCACTTTCGTGCGCCGTTTGGACGGCAAGGCGGATGAGCCGTTTATGGCTATTTGTACCAAGGATGAAGGACAACATATCGGCAACATTAAGCTGGGTCCCATTAACTGGATGCATCGGCGGGCCGAAGTTAGTCTACTTATCGGCGAAAAAGAATTCTGGGGAGGCGGTTACGCCACCGAGGCCATTTCTCTGATCACGCGCTTCGCGTTCGAAACTCTCAGCCTTAATAAGCTCAACGCCAGTTGTTACGAAGCCAACCGCGGTAGCGCCCGGGCATTTGAAAAATGCGGTTATCGGGCGGAAGGATACTTGCGCGATCATTGTCTCATTGAGGGGGAAACCGCCAATCTGATAATGCTGGGAATAACCTTGAAAAACTACTTGAGGAATAAGAGGAAATGATACTGGCCGTAATGCAGGCACGCACTTCGTCAAGCCGCTTGCCGAACAAGGTCCTCTCTCCTATTTTGGGACGGCCCATGCTGGAAAGGCAGATTGAGCGAGTTCGTCGCTCCCGCCTGATCGACCGTCTGGTTATCGCCACCAGCGACGAGAAATCCGACAATCCGTTGGCTGATCTTTGCCGGCAACTGGAAATCGATTGCTATCGCGGAAGTCTGAACGATGTTCTCGACCGCTTTTATCAAGCCGTTCAACCGCATGGAGCAGAACATATCGTCCGCTTGACCGGCGACTGCCCGCTGGCCGATCCAAAAGTTATCGATACTGTCATTACTTTCCATCTGGATGGTCGATACGATTATTCCAGCAACGCTCTTCAGCCAACCTTTCCGGACGGACTGGATATTGAAGTGTTTCGCTATACGGCCTTGGAACAGGCCTGGCGCGAAGCCAGCTTGCCCTCGCAGCGAGAACATGTCACGCCCTTTATTCATTCCCAGCCCGAGATTTTTAAACTTGGTTCCTTTACCGCCGATCCCGACCGGTCGCACATGCGCTGGACAGTGGACGAACCGGCCGACTTGTCCTTTGTTACCGAGGTTTATAAAAGGCTTTATCCGCGCTGTCCTGGTTTTTCAACGGACGATATCCTGGCCCTTCTGGCCCGGGAACCGGAACTGCAAAAGATCAATGCCGGTTTTGAACGCAATGAGGGCATGACAAAATCGCTTCAGGAAGATGAAAAATTCAGAACTACCGGGGAGGTTATCGTATGATCGCCACCGAAACAACGGCATCGCTGGCAATGCAGGAAAAAGCCCGGAAAAGAATCCCCGGCATGACTCAGCTTTTATCCAAGCGGCCCGAATTATTTGCCCCCGGTGTCTGGCCGGGTTACTTCAGCCGAGCCAAAGGCGCCGAAATCTGGGATCTCGATAATCGCCGCTATATCGATATGAGTATCAGCGGTATCGGAGCCAATATTCTCGGTTATGCCGATGAGGACATTGACGGAGCCGTCCACAAAGCCATCAATGCCGGCACCAGCAGTTCGCTCAATTGCGCCGAGGAAGTCGAACTGGCTGAACTACTTTGTGAGATTCACCCCTGGGCCGATAGCGTTCGATATGCTCGTACCGGAGGTGAAGCCATGGCTGTTGCCGTTCGCATCGCTCGCGCTCTGACCGGCCGGGACAAAATCGCTTTCTGTGGTTATCACGGCTGGCATGACTGGTATCTGGCCGCCAATGTCGGCACCGAAAACGCTCTCGGTGAACACTTGCTGCCGGGTCTTAATCCGCGCGGCGTACCTCGCTCTCTGGCCGGAACGGCCCTGCCGTTTCGTTATGATCATCTTGAGGAACTCGAGGAAATCGTCAGCCGGGAAGGAAGTCAGCTGGCCGCTATCGTAATGGAACCATTACGCGATCATCATCCGGCCGAAGGCTTTCTTGAAGGCGTACGTCGCTTGGCTGACAGTTGTGGTGCAGTATTGGTCTTTGACGAAATAACCGCCGCCTTCCGTCTCAATTCCGGTGGCGCCCACCTCCAACTTGGGTTGAACCCGGATATGGCCGTGTTTTCCAAAGCCCTTGGCAACGGCTACCCGATAGCCGCCATCATCGGCCGGGCTGAGGTCATGGATGCGGCTAGCACGACATTCATCAGCAGTACCAACTGGACTGAACGGATCGGCCCAACAGCCGCCCTGGCCACTATTCGCAAACACCGAAAACTTGGCGTAGCCGACCATCTGGATAAAATCGGCCGCGCCGTTCAAAATGGCTGGCGCAAAAATGCGGCTTGTCACAACCTGCCTATTGAGATCGGCGGCATATTCCCGCTCAGCCATTTTGCCTTTTTAACCGAGGAACCACTCGTTGACCGGGCTCTGTTCGTACAGCTTATGATGGATCGTAATTTTCTGGCATCCACTGATTTCTACGCCATGTACGCCCACAAGGAAACTCATGTCGAGTCATATCTGGAGGCATGCGATCAGGTTTTCAGCGAAATCGCCGCTCTTAGCCAAAGCGGACAATCCCGTTCCGCCCTCAAAGGCGAACCGGCTCAGTGCGGTTTCAAACGCTTGACCTGAGCCCGTTCGGATGGTTGCCCTATGACAAAGTTTTAATGGCAGGAAATGGCAGCATTCGCCATATTCAGATGGCAGGCATGAACATGAATATTCTGATTCGGACAGATTCTTCGCATGATATAGGTAGCGGTCACCTGATGCGCTGCCTGACCCTGGCTGACGAGTTGCGTCGAGCCGGGGCAAAGATAGAATTTGCCTGCCGCGACCTCCCCGGCAATCTGAATAGGCTTATCGACGAACACGGCTTCCTCCTTCTTCTCCTTCCTGAAAATCTGCCCGATCAGGCCGCCGATGCCGCCGCCACCCAGAATGTTTTAAAAACTGCGAACTCACTCGACTGGATCATCGTCGATCAATACGATCTGGATCATACCTGGCATACCCTTATGAGACCCCAAACTGAACATATTATGGTCATAGACGACATGGCCGACCGCCACCACGACTGCGACCTGCTTTTGGATCAAAATCTCTATAACGATTACGAAACTCGCTACGACTGTCTCGTGCCAGACCGCAGCCTTCGACTCCTTGGACCGCAATACGCTCTTCTGCGGCGCGAATTCAACACGGCTCGTCAGACTCTAACCGAACCTTCGGGCCGGATCGCCCGCTTACTGCTTTTCTTCGGCGGACCCGATCCCACCGGTGAAACGGTCAAGGCTGTCGAGGCCGTTCGCATGCTTGGCCGGTCCGAAATCGCCGTCGAAATCATCATCGGCGCCGCCAATTGTCATCGGGAAAAAATTACCGATCTCTGTGCCGATCTTCCGAATGGCCGCCTTCACGTTCAGGTTGACAATATGGCCGAACTCATGGCCCACTCCGATCTGGCCCTCGGCGCTGTCGGTTCCACTACTTGGGAACGGTGCTGCCTGGGGCTACCGACGATCTTTTGGGCCACCAGCGACAATGAAATTGAACTGGCCGAGTCATGCCGCCAACTCGACATCGGTCTCTATCTCGGCCATCATCATCAAGTTACGCCCGCAAGCCTTAAAAAACGACTGGTAGAAGTGTTGGAAAATCCTCAACGACTCAGAGAGTGGAGCCAAAAAGCTGCCGCCCTGGTTGATGGACTTGGAGCGAAGCGGGTTACCCGGATAATTGTCGGTGCCATAGAAGATAATTTGAAAAACGAATCCATCGAGGTCCAACATGGCTGACACTGTATTGGTTATCGCCGCCCACCCGGACGATGAAATTCTCGGCTGTGGCGGCGCCATGGCCGGACATATTGATGACGGTGACTCAGTTCACACGGCCATTATGGCCGAGGGAATCACCAGCCGGGACGATAAACGAGATCGTTCTAAACGGCAAAACGAGCTGGCTCGACTGCATGAGGCAGTCCATAAAGCCAATGCCATTTTGGGTGTGACCGACATCACTCTATTCGATTTCCCCGATAACCGCATGGATGGGCTGGAACGACTGGACGTTATCAAGGTTGTCGAAAGTCTGATAGAAAAAGTTAACCCTGACATTATCTACACTCATCACCGCGGCGACGTCAATGTCGATCACGGAGTGGTTCATGATGCCGTCGTCACCGCCTGCCGCCCTCTGCCCGGTCATAAGTATCCGCACACTCTCTTGTTTTTCGAAGTTCCTTCCAGCACCGAATGGCAACCGCCCGATACCTCAGCGCCGTTTGTTCCCGGTTGGTTTACCGATATATCTTCCGCACTCGATCGAAAACTCAAAGCACTGAGCGAATACGGATCGGAAATGTGCCCTTGGCCGCATCCGCGTTCCCTCCGCGCTGTCGAACATCTGGCTCGCTGGCGAGGCGCCACTATCGGTGTCGATGCAGCTGAAGCCTTCATGCTCGGGCGACGCCTTAATTTTCGGCCTTGACCTTTGGCGAAGTGCGCAAATACTCGGAAATTTCAAAAAAATACATTATTCGCATGCGTTCGCTCATGGATACGCCGGTTCTGCCGATAGTAAATACTGGAACCGCATGCCATCAGACGGTTCCCGTTTGTCGATAAGACAGCAATCAAAAAGGGGAAACTAACAAATAACGGGGCCGTTTTATTGTTTCCAGCTGAATCATTTCGTCCGATAGCGGGGTATGACAACCCGGTTGGGCAAAGAATAAATAAATTAGTTGAATACAATCCCGGCGATTGCTATTTAATGTGTGAACAAAGAAGGATAAGCGGGCACATAAAATGGGGGCACTGGCCGAGCATTCGAAGATGAACGCGCCGCGCAGGGATGTGATTCAAGATCGGTCTTCGTGGTCAACAAAAGGGAATTTGTAACTTATGCTCAAGACCAGTTTCGTTAATCTTTTTTTGCGAGCCTTGACTCTTGCCAGCAAGTTTGTGCTGTTACTGTTCATCGCTCGTTATCTCTCGCCGGAAGAGATGGGTGTCTGGGGATTAATGAACGTCACAGTTGCCCTCTCGCTCTACTTTCTCGGAATGGATTTTTATGTTTTCAACACGCGGGAAATATTGGCCCAGGATCAGGCCGACCGTATGCCGCTGATTCGTGATCAATTTGTTTTTCACGGGCTGGCCTATGTTGTTATCCTGCCGATTTTGACGGGAGTTTTCTGGTTGGAATTAATTGCCTGGAAATATATCGGTTGGTTTTATTTCCTGCTCATCCTCGAACACCTGTCTCAGGAATGCTCACGCCTCCTAATCACTCTTTCACGGCCGGCCATGGCCAATTTAGTGTTGTTTCTTCGCAGCGGCGCCTGGATCTATGTCGTCGTGGCCACAACTTATCTGAAAGCTGATTTGCGCGGCCTGCCCGCCATCTGGATGGGCTGGGGTATCGGGGTTGTCTTCAGCGTCGTTCTAACCGCCTGGGCTTTGCGCCGCATGCCCTGGGAAAACTCAAACCGCATTTCCATCAATTGGGCCTGGATGCGCAAGGGGGTCAAGGTTTCCTTGCCGTTTTTCTTCGCCACCATGTCCTTTGTGGCCATCCAATACATCGATCGCTATTTTTTACAGCATTTCTGGGGTGAAGCTGTCGTTGGTATTTATACTTTCTTTGCCAGTATCGCCAACACCATCAGCGTTTTTATTTTCACCGGCGTCATTATGATCCTCTACCCCAAAATCATTTCCGCCTATCAACAGGGTGACCTGATTCGATACAAAACCTTGATGAGAAAAATGAGTCTGGGGATCATTGGCGGTATTATCGTCCTTTCCGCCCTGGCCGTTTTGCTGATTGATCCCGTTCTGATCCTGATCGACAAATCGGTTTACGTCGGTCATCGCCAGGTCTTCTTCATCATGCTCGGCACTACCTCGCTTCTCAGCCTGT
>JAAEQF010000464.1 GCA_024231695.1 FCB group bacterium | reverse complement strand
GCGACCGCGCCATCATGATCGACGAGCTGGGCCATTTCCTCGACCGCCGCGTCCGGGCGCTGACCGAGGGCCTGCAGACCCCGACCATGGCGAAGCCCAACAGCATCCCCAACTTCCCCATCGCCATGGCCGTCGACGCGAAGCCGCCCGGGGAGGCAGGGGCCTGAGGACCGACCCTTCCTTCCCAGGGCGTCAGCCCTGGGAAGGGGCTGCTCGAGCTCGTCGCGGACGGAAATCGGAAATCGGCAAGCAGTGGTGAACCGTTGTCCGGGCACCCCCGTATCCATCTGTATGGGGTCAGCAGATCAGGACCTGCTTTCGGCTCCTCGCTCAGGCCGAGCCGAGTGTGTCGTCCGCGCTCGGGTGGAAATCCACCGGTGTCGGGTAGGCCCCAGCTCGTCTGCCGAAGGAAGCGGCGCAGGAGCGTTCGGCCAGAAGGGCCTTCACGGGGATCGGGGCAAAAATCCCCCCTCCGAATCGGGCCGCGAAGGGCATCTGATTCATGGGGTGGCTCCCACCATTCAAGGATGAGGCTTCAGGGACATGACAAATCATGTTTGGTATTGCTCATATGGTTCGAATCTATCATTTGAAAGATTTAAACTGTATCTCCTCGGGGGGACGTCACCACTGGTGAATAAAGTATATCCGGGCTGCTCAGACAGCACCCTGCCGGTCAAGAGTCGCTTCTGTGATATTCCGTACGAGATGTATTTTGCGGAAAAAGTAGTATTTTGGGAAAATATGGCCGTCTCCTTTATAAGTGACATTAAAAATGAGTCCACTTATACACATTGCCGTATGTACCTGATAACAGCCGATCAATTCAATGACGTTGTCCGCCAAGAAAACGCCGGCTTTGTAGACTCTTCATCTCTTGCGATAGATTTTGAAGAATTAAAAAGCAATGGCTCCATCTGCTTGGGTCCCGATGACAAAAACAGATTATACGGAAAAGTTCTCATGATCGGCGAAGATGAGGGCTTCCCCGTAATCACTTTTACATCTAAATGGTCAAGTGAGGATATAGTATTCCAGAAGCCCGGCAAGAGGTACTTAAAAACCCTAATGCGCGGTCTCAGGGAGTCGGAAACTACAAGCAGGGATGAAATTCTAAACTACTTCTCAGGGTTGAGCGGAATTAAAGGTTTTTACTCCAGGGCCGGCTTGGAGCGAGTCATTGATGAAGTAATAAAAAGTGAACCAACAAAGATGACCGTCCGATCAACCGGTAAAATCAAGCGAAACGGAGAGGTTGCCGTTCAAGTCAACAAAGGATTCTTCCGCGGCAAGAAAAGTTCCAATTATTGCCTCCTTGAGAGGGACGATCGGTTGTTCAATATTCAGGCGAAAATCGAATACTTGAGCGATGAGCAAATAGGTGAGACTGAAATAAACCTAGACCAGAAACTTAGATGTGCCTTGGCGGTAAAGAAGGGGGATGCTGTATTTGTTTATCCGATAAAGAGGATGGATGGCAAGTTTATTAACAATAAGTCTAATATTCTTGAGCGATTCGTAGGCTCGTTCTTTGGTGTTCAGATTAACTTGGTTCGCCTGAGAAAATCTTCGTATAACGACATGGAAATAAGGGTATGTAGAATCAAGCGAGAGAGCATGAGTATAATCGGGATCGAGCCTGGGGATCTGGTCGTCATTGAATCGCCTTATTGTAGGCTTAAGATGCGAGCCTTGGAATTATCAGACGACCTCAATGAGGAGATGCAGCGAAGAGTTGGCGATAGCGACAACTATATATTTAATTGCGGTGAAGTGCCTAATATGGGAAGCGTTGATCTTCAGCCGATTTTACTCGACTACGATGCGAGGAACGAGTTGAAAGTTGGACAATGCGCACCAGTTCGGATAAGGAGAAGTATCCTTTTTGAAATAAGGAAACGATTACACCTCATATCAACACCATTGATTTTGGCTATCTTGGCTGCGTTAGTATCGTTTGATTTGTCCCTTTATGCGAAACTATCAATTCTCGCATCAGGGCCGGCCGTGGTATTGCTGCTGATCTTCTTGGGTATAAAAATGAAAGTGAATTAGGAGGAAATGCCCGACATCCGGAGCCCAGAGGGCGGCTCAGCATAGCCCAGGGCGTCAGCCCTGGGAGGAAGTGCTAAAGCACCACCAGGTTCTCGACGAGGGCCTTCGGAACGGCTTCGAGAGGAACCGAGCGATCGAACGTGACGAACCGTCCTGCCTTGGACGCCGCGAGCGCGAGAAGGTAGATGTCGGTCACTTGTCGTGGACCGTGGATGCGGGTTCGGTCGACGATCTGCGGATCGAGAAGACTCACGTCGCACGGCCAGAAGGCGTGATACTCGCTGCCCGTTGCCAGCAGGAGCCGCCTCATGGCCTCGGTGGGAGGAACGGGGCTCGGGTACCGCGGTTGGCTGATAATGCGTACGAAGCCGTTCTGGGTCAGGGCACACGAGGCCCATCCGTGACCGATCTCGGATGCCAGCCAGGCTCGCGCCCTGGCGTGGTCGACGTGGTCGGCATCGAGGAGTGCCAGAAGCACGTTGATATCGAGCAGGGCCCGCATCAATCGGGCTCCTCCTCGCGCAACCGGTCGATCAACTCGTTGGAGACTGCGTCCCCTCGGTGCGGCAAGGGCTCGAAGCCGTAGAAGCTGCCGCCTTCGGCGACTCCGTGCGCGCCAACGATTCCCAGCAATGCCTCCCGGGCAAGGTCGGAAAGCACCTCGCCGGCGCTTCGGTTCTCGCGACGGGCCCGGTCCTTCACGGCG
>JAAEQF010000463.1 GCA_024231695.1 FCB group bacterium | reverse complement strand
GGCTCACGCACATAAGCGCATATTGCAATAGGGGGTATTTTGGCAAATAAAAACCTAAAAAACATCAAGTCGCCGGCCATCCACAAGCGCAAGCGGACCCGGCGCAAGACCATCCGGGCATTTGCAGGCGAAAGCGCCGGGCGCGCTGTCGGACCGCTTACGCCTGGCTGCGAGATATACGGATTTACAAAGGGCCAGTTTTCCTTAATTGATTTAATCGAACATTGCCTGACCTGTACCGGCCCGGCTGATGTTTTTATCGCGACCTGGTCGGCAGCTGCGGGCGATATAAAACGCGCTCATAAGTTTTTATCAAACGGTCGCATCCGGTCGCTGCGGTTTCTGGTTGACTATTCTTTTAAAAGCCGCAAGCCGGAGTTCTGCCAGGAACTTCTGGCGACCTTTGGACCGGACGCCGTCCGGGTAACTGTTACGCATGCCAAATATGTATTGATACGGAATGCCAGTTGGAACCTGGTTATCCGAACCAGCATGAATTTAAATTATAATCCGCGTTTTGAAAACTTTGAAATATCCGACGACATCGCGTTCGCGGAATTTCAACAGGCTATCATCGACGAGGTGTGGTCGGGGCAAGATGCAGCCGAAGGTTTTGAGGTACGCCCACAGGATAATAAAGAAAAGTTTCGGAAAGCATTTCAGAAACAAGGGTCGATATTCGGCGAAACCTTTAACGACGCGAGGGATTTAATCTAATGGCTAAAACAGGACCGAAACCAAAACCGACAAGGGTCAAGAAATTACAGGGCGGGCAAAAAACATCGCATCGCCCATTACCGAAAGACGAGCCGGAGCCGGCAACATCGGATCGAATACCGCTGGCGCCGAGGCATCTAACCAAAGAGGGTCAAAAGGAGTGGCGGCGGATATCAAAAGAGTTGCATCCGATTGGCCTGCTTACAAAATTGGACCTGACGGCGCTGGCCGCGTATTGCTCGACCTATGCGATATGGCTGGACGCCCAGGCTCAACTACAAAGACACGGCATGCTGATAAAAGCGCAAAGCGGTTTCCCGATGCAGTCGCCTTATTTGTCTATCGCGACAAAGGCAATGGCTGAAATGCGGAAATGGTTGGTCGAGTTCGGGGCAACGCCGTCGAGTCGAACGCGGGTTGCTGTCGACAAACAGGATGCGGCCAGCGACCTTGAAAAATTTATGGCAAAAGGAAAAAAATTGGAGCGGGTTAAATAATTGCATCCATCAAAAAAATACGCAAAAGACGTAATATCCGGCAAGGCCGTCGCCTGCGAATGGGTCAAGCTGGCCTGTAAACGGCATCTTGACGATCTAAAGAACGGCGGCAAGCGTGGTCTGCGGTTCGACGAAGATGCTGCAGACCGCGCGCTGGAATTTTTCAGCCATCTGAAATTATGGAAAGGCAAGGAATATAAGGGCCGGGAATTTGTGCTGGCTCCGCATTATCAATTCATTGTTTCAAATATTATGGGCTGGCACAATGCCGACGGTTCCCGGCGATTCAGAACGGCATACCTGGAAATGGGCCGAAAAGGGGCTAAAACAACGTTCGCCGGCGGACTGGGCGCTTACTTTTTCGTTGCCGATGGCGAATCGGGCGCGGAGATTTACGCCGGCGCGGTCAAGAAAGATCAGGCCAAATATGTCTGGATGAACATTCAAAATCTGACAAGGGCGTCGATATTTGCGCCGCTTATTACCTACCACAAGCATAATTTATCTATCGAAAGCACTTGGAGCAAGTGCGAACCGCTGTCGAGCGATACAAAAAGCCTTGACGGGCTCGACACTCACTTTGCAAGCCTGGACGAACTACACGCGCATCCGACGCCGGAAGTTCACGACCTTATTGACGATTCGACCGGCGCCCGGTCGCAGCCGCTTATTCTGATAATCACGACAGCCGGGTTCGACCAGAGCGGGATTTGCTACCAGCGCCGGGAATATCTGACCAAAATTTTGAAAGGTTTTGGCGATGATACGTTTTTCGGCATGATATTTACGCTGGACACGAAAAAAGATTGGCCGGGGTTGCAGACGATTGAGGAACACAAGGTCGACCCGACCGGAACGCCAGAAGACGATTGGCAAGACGAAGACCTATGGATTAAGGCAATGCCGGGGCTATGTGGCATAACAAAAAGCGGAAAGAGGTACGGAATTGACAAAAACGGCGACCAGATACCGGGTTACATGACCAGAATCGACGACGTAAGGAAAAAAGCCGTCTATGCCAGCGAGATTCCGGCGGCGCTTAACAATTTTTTGACAAAGCGCATGAACGTCTGGACCCAGCAGGCAACGCGCTGGATCGACTTAACTTTATGGGACGAGAATTATTCAAGGGAAGTTTATTGTTTTAACGACTAAACGGAGCGGAAAGCGATGCGATTAATTGAAATTAAACTGGCACAAGACCAGGGAAATGCACAGGGGCCGGTTTGCCTGCGCCGGCATCGACCTGTCGAGCGTGGACGACCTAACATGCGCCGCGTACCTGTTTCCGTATGACGAAGATCGCCTGCAAGTCGATGTTCTTATGCGGACATGGTGTCCAGAGCATAAAATTTACGATAAAAAGAACAAATATCGGGATTTATATCAATCCTGGGCGCAGCAGGGCTGGATTCACGCGACCGAGGGCGACGCGATAGATTACGATTTCGTACGGCGCGAAGTGGTCGAGGATTCCAAATTTTTTAATATCGGCTTAATCGGGGTCGACAGGGCGTTTGACGGCATGGGTTTTTCGATTGAACTCGGCAAAGACCTGGGCCATACGGAAAAAAGGCCGATAATTATCACCTGCACGAATCATCCGCAAAAAATCGGGCCTATATGCGCGGAATTGGAAAGGCGACTTTTGGAAAAGAAAATAAATCACGGCAACAATCCAATATTACGGTTTATGATCGATTCGGTTGCTGTTTCGACTAACGCCGACGGCTATATGAAACCGGATAAAGATAAATCGCAGGGCAAAATCGACGGCGTTGTATCGATGCTGTACGCATTGGACAGGCTAATGCGGAGCCAGCCGCCGGCTAAAATTAAGATACCTTTGGTGGTTTGAGCATGGCGTGGCAGGGCAGGGCGTGGCACGGTCTGGCAAGGCCCGGCGGGGTAGGGCAAGGGTTTAATCAATTTAGGATTACATCGAGGCGAGGTTCGGCGAGGATTGGCAAGGTTCGGCTCGGCGTGGCGCGGTTAGGCCAGGCAAGGTGAGGCAAAAACATTTAACAAAGGAGCGAAACAATGGAACAGATTAAATTTAAATTGACAGGGGAAACGGAACTTTTAATGCACAACAACCGAATGGCTAATCCGCTTGATAAATACGCTCAAGAAATGGGCAAAAAGTCGGGCAAGCGCAAAAAAACAACAGAAGACATTTGGGAATTGGCCCGGATAGAGTGGGAGGGTGGGCTTTATTTTTACGATGGCGAAATTAAGCTACCTGTTCGGGTTGTCAATAAATGCATGGAGCGCGGGGCGACGAAACAAAAAAACGGAATGTTGTGGAAAACAGGTTGCTTTATTGAAGAAGATTATTGCCCGGTCCGCTATTCCGGCAAAACAATCAGCGTTAGGATGCGCGATGAAGTGCCGAATCCAGAACTTGATAAGCACTTTAAGAAATATTTGCATCAATCTATCGTTAAGGTCGGGCAAGCGTCAATATTGCGGTCAAGGCCGATATTTAAGGATTGGTCGCTTGAGTTCACGGCTTTATATGATGGTAGCGTTATAAACGAACAGGCGCTTGTTCAAGCCGCTAAAGATGCCGGGCGCTTGGTTGGAATGTGCGATTGGCGACCGGAAAAGGGCGGCCAGTTCGGGCGCTTTTCGGTTGAAGTTATAGATTAATATATTTGGCAAGGCATGGCCCGGTGGGGATTGGTGAGGCGAGGCACGGTGGGCAGGGTGCGGCGAGGCGGGGTTCGGCAGGGTTGGGCAAGGCGAGGGTTCCAAACAGCTTTAGTTTTACAGCACGGCAAGGCGAGGCAAGGCATGGCAAGGCGAGGCCGGGCACGGCAAGGCACGGCAACGCGAGGAAACCAAAAACAGAAAGGGGTAAAAAATGGAAAATATTGAATGTTTGCCACCATATCCGATGTGGGAAAAAGCGGTTGAGGCGATAATCGGACAGTTTGAAACTGAATCGTACGACATGGTTGTTGAACACGAAGACCTAAAAAAACTTATGGGGATAAAACAGGCCAAAACGATTGACGACGCTAAAAAAGAACAGCTTGACTATATGTCGGGCATCGAACGGACAAAAGAGGAACTTTTAACAGAATATAATCTATACTTGCATCCTGTTGTCGGTAAAGGCTATCAGGTTTTGCATCCAAACGAACAGGTCCGAAAGGGCGCTGAATATCATTTTAGAAAATCACAAAAGGCGTTGTCGCGGTCTATGAATACGCTTGCAAACGTGGACGCTGATTTGCTTGACTCGGAAGGAAAGGAATTGCAATTCAGCAAGTTGCATCGGATCGCATTTATTAAAGCGGCATTCAGAAAGCGGAAGTTGCCGGCGCCGGAAAAGAAAAAGGAGATTAGCAGTTAGGCTTGGCACGGCGGGGCGTGGCACGGTCTGGCAAGGCCCGGCGGGGTAGGGCGAGGGTTCAATCAATTTAGATTTACAGCGAGGTCAGGCTTGGCGTGGTAAGGTCTGGCGAGGCGCGGCAGGGTTAGGCTTGGCTCGGCAGGGCGAGGGTTCCATAATTAAGCCATCGGCTTAAACATCTTGACAAAATTAAATAAACCGTTGTATATTGTGCTTAATTATTCAAAAAGTTGAATTTTTATACAATATATAGCGGTTTTTTTATGTGAAACTAATTAAAAAGATCGACATTTCAGATGTGTTTATGTTTTTGGGGCTGGTCCTTATCGGGATTGGTCTTTTTTTTTGGTTTGGCATCGGCCCTGCGCTTGCAATTCCGGGCGGGCTGTTGCTCTGCATGGGTTACTTGGCCGGAGCGCTGGGGGGGAAATAAAAAATAATGGGCATATTGCCGCGACTTCTTGAAAGTCGAAAATACGGGCCGTCGAACGATTACTGGTATAATCCTGTCGTTTCGCCGACCGGCTCCGGGGTGTTGGTTTCTGAAAAGGACGCCGCGAAATATCTAACCGTTTTTGCCTGTACCAGTTTAATTTCCGGCGATGTCGGGCGCCTGCCTCTTAATCTTTATCGAAAACGAAAGGGCGGGGGCAAGGACGCGGTAACAGATCACAAAATGTACGATGTTTTACATAACGCGCCCAACCCGGACATGTCGTCGTTTCTATATCGGGAAACATCGCAGGGGCATTTATTATACTGGGGCAATCATTATTCGTCTATTGAGCGCGACAACGCCGGCAATATCATTGCGCTTTGGCCGATTCCAGACCCAGGCGCGGTCCGAGTGTACCGGCGAAACGGTGCGCTTGTTTACGAATACGAGGTCGACGGCAAGCCTGTAACACGGCGCCGGGACCAGATATTTCATATTCCGGGGTTCGGGTTTAACGGCTTGGTCGGTATGTCCATGATTGGAATCGCGCGCGAGGCTATCGGAATGGGTCTTGCAGCGGAAACCTTTGGCAGTAATTATTTTTCGCAGGGTACGCATCCCGCCGGGATTCTGTCAATGGATGTGGATTTGGGCGACTCCGAGGGGGAATATTTAAAAGCATTAAAAACTAATTACGAGGGCGTCGGCAAAAGCCATTCGGTCATGGTCTTTCAGAACGGCGAAACATACACGCCTTTGACTGTACCGATGGACGACGCGCAATTTTTAGAAACGCGCGACCATCAAAAAATAGAGATTTGCGGCATGTACCATGTGCCGCCGCACAAAATAGCAATACACGGCCAGAACAGCAACTACAATAATTTGGAGCAAGAAAACGCAAGCTATGTTGATAGCTGTCTGATGCACTGGCTGGTCCGATGGGAATCGGCAATCAGCTTACAGCTTTTAACTGAAAAAGAACGGCGGTCCGGCCTGTTTTTTGAGTTTCAAGTGCAGGGTTTACTTAGGGGTGATTCTGCGGCAAGGGCTGACTATTACAACAAGTTATTTCAGGTTGGCGCAATGTCACCAAACAAAATATTGAATCTTGAAAACATGAATCCGGTTGAGGGTGGGGATCAACATTTTGTTATGCTTAACATGGTTCCGCTGGACCAGGCCGAGGAAATGCAGATACAGGCTAAAGAGGTCGAGCCGAAAGAAGAAGAAAAAGACAATTTCCGAGAATTTTTCAAAAAAGATAGCGCCCTGCGCTCGGTGCGAATGCGCGACCGGATCGCCCGGCGCTATAAACCTTTGATATTAGATGCCGCCGAAGCGGTTGTACGGCGCGAAACCGAGCAGATTAAAAGACGGATTGCCGGCAGGCAGGCAAGGGCGGGCGCTGAAAGCATGGGCGACTTTTTAAACGATTTCTATAAAAAATTTCCCGAATATGTGTCGCGGAAAATGGGGCCGGTTTTAAGGTCGTACCTGTTAGCGGTTATCGATGAATCAGAAAAGGAAATCGGGAGCGATGCCATAAACCTTGACGTTGAAATAAAACAATATGTCTGGGGGTACGCCGACCGCCACGCGTCATCAAGTCATGGGCAAATGACCGCGTTGCTTGAAAGCGATGATTTAACTGCGCTTGATACGCGCGCAGACGAGTGGCAAGAAAGGCGCCCGGAAAAGATAACGACCGACGAATCGGTCAGAGCATCGGGCGCGGCTTTTTCGTGGGTTGTGTTTGGCGCGGGGTTGTCGCTTGTATGGCGCATCCGTGGCGACAAGACCTGTCCTTATTGCAAGTCGTTAAATAACAGAAAAATATCTGCCGGCGGGTCGTTTGTCAAAGCCGGCGACGAACTGGACCCGAAAGACGGGACCGGGAAAATGCGGTTTTATGGACTTAAAAAACATCCGCCCTTACATCAAGGGTGCGATTGCTATGTAAGCGCGGGGTGACGATAGCATAAACACAAAACGGGCTAAACCGGACTGATCATCTGGCGAAGCGAAAGCTAACAAATTTAAGCGGCAGTATGGGCCATACTCTCATTCTGCCGCTTTTTTTGTTGCCCGAAAGGAAAAGATAAAAATGAAAAAAGAAACGCGAGTTATCAGCATGTCGGCAAGGGTCGAGGAACGAAAAGACGGAACGCCGGGCAGCATTTACGGTTATCCGATTGTCTACAACAAGGATTCCGAGGACATGGGATTTATCGAACAGATCGCGCCTGGTGCTGCCAGAAAGGCGCTGAAACGGTCTGACATTCGGGCGCTTAAAAATCACGACGCGTCGCTGATATTCGGCAGGGCTGGCGTTAATCTCACGATTAAAGAAGACAAAAACGGTTTGAGGTACGAAGCAACGCCGATTGATACAAAAACGTTTCGCGAGGTCGCCGAGGAAGTACGGCTGGGCCTTTTAACGGGTCAATCTTTCAATTTCACGGTAAAGCGCGACGAATGGAGCGACCTTGATACTGATAATCCGAAACGAACCATAACGGAAATCGACCAGATATATGACGTCGGGCCTGTAACTTATCCGGCATACCAGGATACGACGGTCGCGCTGCGGTCGATGGAAAATGCAAAAAAAGCGCCGCCGACCGAGGAAACGGTCGAGATTACAATCGGCGACGACAATCTGATTTTAACAGGCGCGGACAGGTTTGAGCGCGCTTTAAAATATATCAGCGAACGGTCGGAATCAAGCCAGGCGGCCAATGGTTCTGACGGCGCCGACGATGCCCAGGCGGGCAAAAAATCGACGGACGACGACAATATCCTGGAGCGGATCGACAACACTTTAAAAGCGAACGAGGTGTAAAAATGAGAAACATAACGCAGTTAAGGGACGATAAACAAGCGTTGCTGACCGAACTTGGCGACATGAAGGCCAAGTGTATAGCGGAAAATCGCGACCCGTCCGCCGACGAGCGCAAGCTGGCAAACAGTCATCTGGCAGAGATCGACGAGATCGACGAACTGATTGAAACCGAAAAGCGGACCCAGGCCGCGCATGACAAGGCGAAACAGTCCGACGGCGAAGCCGACAAAACGCCTGTTGATACCAGAAAGGAAGTCAAGGCACAGGAAAAGCGCGATAGCTTTTTGTCTCTCGGCGAACAGTTGCAGGCCGTAATGCGGGCAGGCGCTCCGGGTGGGTCAGTCGACCAGAGACTATCAAACAGGGCGGCAACAGGTTTATCCGAGGCCGTACCATCCGACGGCGGGTTTTTGGTTCAGTCCGACATGGCTGCCGGAATCCTTAAAACAGTATGGAACGAGAATCCCATATTGAGCCGGGTTTCAAAGGTTACTTTATCCGGCAACAAAACCGGCATGAAGTTTAACGGGCTGGATGAAACGGACCGCAGCGACGGGTCCAGGGCAGGCGGGATTCGCGGATATTGGAAAGACGAGGCCGCACAGAAGACCGCAAGCAAGCCAAAATTCAGACAGATAGAACTCAGTCTGAATAAATTAATCGGCCTTTGTTACGCGACCGACGAACTCTTAGACGACGCCGCCGCGCTTGAAGCTACCATACGCGAGGGTTTCGCCGCCGAGTTCAATTTTAAATTAGTTGACGCCATCATAAACGGAACGGGCGCCGGCCAGCCATTAGGGATTATTAATTCCGGCTGCATGGTCAGCGTTGCCGCCGAAGCGGGCCAGAGCGCAAATACTCTGCTGTTTGAAAATGTCAATAACATGTGGAGTCGTTTAATCGCATCCAGCCGAACGAACGCTGTTTGGTGTATCAACCAGGACGTCGAACCGCAGCTACATACTATGTCCGTTGCAGTTGGAACAGGCGGCGTTCCCGTATATATGCCGGCAGGCGGGGCAAGCGCCACGCCGTATTCGACCTTATTCGGTCGCCCGGTTATTCCGATAGAACAATGTCCGATCCTGGGCGATACCGGCGACATTATACTCGGCGATTTCAGCCAGTATAAAGCCATTGACAAGGGCGGAATGCAGAGCGACGCAAGTATTCATGTTCGGTTTATATACGACGAATCTGTATTTAGGTTTGTATATAGGTTTGACGGTCAGCCGGTCTTGGCAAGTTCGATCACGCCATACACGGCAGGCGCGACAACGGCGACCGCCGACTTGAGCCATTTTATAAAGATGGCGGCAAGATAGCTGAAACGGAATATTTGACGATAACTTTTTAAAATATACGAGGTGATATTATGAGTGGCTCTTTAGTAGAAACCTGTCAAGTGACTCCGGCGCTGTTTCCGACACAAACCGTGTCGAGCGTTGCCGCGACTGATGTAATAACTTTAAACAAGTATCAGAAAGTGACCTTTGTTGTCGGCGTGGGTACGGTTACGACCGGCGGCAACATATCTGTTCGGCAGATGGACTCTGTCGGCGATACGGTTGCATCCGAAAGCCGCGTTGACGTCGATTACGTTTACGAGAACGCCGGCGGCGCATCTGATACTTATACCAGGCGCGCGGGCGACAGCATTTCAAGTTATGGCGGCTGTACCGTTGCGAACGCTGACGACAGCGCGATATTTCTTTTTGAGGTACGCGCAAGCCAGCTCGCAAGTTCAAACGATTGCGTTGCTCTGTATTTCGATTCATCCACATGGAATACAACGCTTGTAACAGTAACAGCGATTCTTAGCGACGCGCGGTATAAACAGAAAGTAATGCCTACAGCGTTGGCATAACGTTAATCCGGCGGGGTCGGTTGCTGGCCGGCCCTGCCACAAAAAACGGAGCGATGTAAAAATGAAATATCTTTATAATGAAATCGGGAAAAAAGACGTCTTGAACATGGCGCAAAATCTTTTGCGATCCGGCGCCCTGTATCAGCGCGACGTCGACGGCAAGCTGGAAGCAGATGGCAAACTGGCCTGGGAGACGCCGTGGTACCATGTCCATCCGCATGAATCTATTAACTGCCAGTTATGGTCGGCGTTCATGTGGAAAGTAATGTTTCAGAGTTTGCCGAAATGGGTCACGCGCGGCCGACAATTTTTACCGTCCGGCTGCCAGAATTGTTTTAAGGTCGTTGTAAGGCCGCAGACATTAAAAGCGCTGTTCGCCCTGGCGAAAGTTCAAGAGGGGTTAAATCGTCCCTGCAAGTGCGGCATCGAAAGACGGGCGTATGTGTTCGGCAACTACGGCGGATATTTTTATAATCGCGGATTAAAGCAGGGCATTGAGTGCTATCAGGAAGTGCGGAAAGCGGTCGACGACGAACCGGAACTCGGCCCGGACGTAAAGGTTATATTGAAGCGTGCCTGTACCGAAATGGAAGAACTGGCCGGACCGTCGGACAAATGGGAAATCTTTGAAGACCAGATGGAAATCGAAACCGAGATTTACGAAACATTTAACATCGACAACCAGAAACGAAGTCAATCGCGCATGGGCATAAACTATGTTAAGGCGCGCTGGGTCGAACACGCTTACAGCGTCGGCGACATAACCGCGCTGGATTACATTGACCCTGACCGACCGATTTATCCGCCATATGTGACTTATCATCATATGAAGGTTGAAGACCTTGAACCAGGGCCGGTGTCGAAATGATGCGAGTCGCGTTTTTAAAAGATTATCTTGACCATGCGGCGGCAGAAGAAACATATATCCCGCGCCCGCTGGGGCGAACGCTATGCTATCAGGGCGTGTGCTGTCCGTGGTCGGAACGGTTGGACAACGAAACATTTAAAGGCTTAAAGAAAAAGCCCAAAAAGAAACCGAAAAAGGAACGGGCTGTATCAAAAAAAGTAAAAAAACGGAGCAAGGCAATAACAACTTAAAGGGGAGGCTGGCAAATGGCTAACTATGCACCATCAACAAGAATGAGAATCGCGGACCTGATGACAGGGATGCACGTTAAAACGACTGACGCAATATTAACCGCAACGCATTTTACGGATACCACGCAAACCGAAATTTTCAATATCGTCGGGCGCGTCGGTATAACTCAGCTTTTCATTGAGTTGACCGCCGCCGCGGATGCTAACGCGACACAGGTAGTTGTCAATGCAACGTTCACGACTCCGGCAATCGCGGTTAATGCATTGTGCGTGAAATGCACAAGCATTGCGAACCTGGTGGCTCACCAGCGCATTACAGTTATCGGCGCTGTTGGTTCTGCTGCATCATTGACAGACGGGCCAGGTGTTACCGATGTTAATATGTCGGGCCTTGCAGGTAATATGACGATCCTTGGCGGAGAAACCGCAGCCGGCGCCAACACCGTTGGAACTATCGGAATGCTGGGCGACGATGCGACGCAGGCCGCGACGATTACAGCGACCGGGCATGTTTATTACTATCCGATGTCCGAGGGCGCTTATATTTCAGCGATTCTGTAAGGGGGGTACGCTATGGCAAGTTCAGCGGGAACATGCACGATAACCGAGGAAACGTTCGGGACCATTAAAAAGATTAAGTTCGATTTTGTCGCCGGGTCCGGCGCGAGTGTTAACAGTATCGGGTCCACGACGACAACGGCTGTTTTTAACGGCAATATCCGGGCGATGACGACTGTCGGCGGCGCCGGTGGTTTGGCTCCGTCCGCCTCCTGGGATATTACGGTCAAGGATCAATCGTCAGTTGATTGTCTGATCGGCGCGGGCGCGAACAGGTCGGCGACGACCGAGCATACAAAAGAGGCAAGCATGGGCGCGGTCGCGAACGATACATTAACGCTTGGCATTGCGAACGTGGGTTCCAGTAATGCCGCAACGGTGTATTTGTATATTAGATAATGGCTGATTATTACGAACAGTCGATACATAATTATTCGGGTCTGTCTACCGAAACGAAGCCGACAGCCGCCGCCGGGAACAATGTTCCGAATGGGTCCCGGTGGCGGGAAGTCGATACGGCGAAAGTGTATCATTATAACGAAGTTGCTGGAACCCGTAATTGAGGCGGTAATGGACATAACAGTAAAAATAGAAAAACCGGCTTGTGGTCATATTCATGTAACGTATATTTCCGGTAAGGAATCAATAAGAAGAACTTACTTATATGAAGACTTAAAAACGCTTGATAATCCAGAAACACTTACAGGGGCTATAAAACTAATCGAACCACAGGTTAAAAAAGATATGGTTGAGAATACCGACACGATAAACACACTAAAAACCAATCTTGAAAAAAAGGTTTATAAAATATGACACTTCAAACAATAAAGGGTGGTTTGGTTATTCCTGACGGTTTTATGACCACATCGGCAATCAATTCTCTAACTATGGACGCAGAGAACGAAGAAATTGCATTTATTATTGAGTGTCCGAAAGCAGGGGACATAACGGATGTTGGTTTTATAACGGGAACTGTAGACCAAGCAACCAACGGTTTAACGGTAAGGATTGAAGATGTAGACGAAAGCGTACAACCATCTGTACCTGACGGAAACCTTGCAGCAGCAGGTGCTACAGAAACAGGAATTGCCGTAGCATCAAATACTCGTTATTGGGCAAATCTTGACACCGCACTTACAGTAACGGCAGGGCAGTTAATAGCGGTGCGAATTAGTTTTACAACTTGGGCAGCAGGTAATGATGTTGATCTACTTATGCGCAGTCCTATGTTGTTGGGTGCTTCGCTGTTTCCGTACTCACTACTTAATGCCGGTGGGTGGACAGGAAACGATGATTTTCCGATTTGTGCTTTAAGATACACAACCGATATTTACCCCCTTGCACAGGGTTTTTTTGCAAAAACGCTTGCGTATGATTTGTTTAATAATACTGATTTACCTGATAGAATAGGTTTATATTTTAAACTACCGTTCCCTGCTCGAATTTCCGGTATTAGTACATATATGGATGTTGACGGTGACTTTAAATTTGTTGTTTATGATTCTGACGGGATAGAAGCAAATGCTCTTTATACAAGTAGAACATTTGATAAAGATGTAAGACCCGCCACCCTTGCTGATGTGCTTTTCCATAACATAGCCATTGGTGACAGGCCATCAATAGCAAAAGATACTTATTATAGAGTGTGTGTTGTTCCGACCTCTGGAACAGATACAAGACTATATCATTTTACTTTTGAAGCTGCTGCGGATATGGATGCAATGAGTGGTGGAGATGAATTTCATTACACAGCAAACAATACAGACCCGCCCATCGAAGAATCCGACTGGACACAAACAACCACAAAAAGACCGTTAATATGGCTTACTTTTGATCAATTTGACGATGGTGTAAGTACGGGTGGTGGACCGACAGTCGGCCCTTTTGAAGTCGGCCCGTTTAGATAAGGAGAATTTATGGCTTTACATCAACTTGATACCGAAAACGCAGACCGTGATATTTCTTCCCTTGTTACCGTTCTTACGGATTCCCCAGCGGTTAGTGGTGTCTTGATAGGATTAATAAAACTTGGCGATGGTGTGAAAGACCTTGACGGAACGGGGGGTGATTTTTCTCTTGTCATTACTGTCGGGGGCCAGACGGTTCAACCAAGCCCGCAAACAGTCACATTTTCAACAGCAGTAAGGGGCATGATTTGGACAACCCCATTTCCTATTGTTGCCGGTGACGAAGTAATAATGAGGGTGTTAAGTCCTAATGCTGCGGATACAGATGTTGATTGCACAGCTTATCTTTATGATACGACTTATGCCCAGCCTGATGCGATAGCTGGTGCTGCAAGTGGTATAGCTATTGTTGGTTCAGAAATGGTTGTACCCGACACTCAAAAAGTTGACGTTAATACACTAAAGACCAAGGCGTTAACCGTTGGTGCTGCGGTTACAATTAACGCATCCGTTGGAGCGGCGACCATTGTTCCGACAAACACGCAGTTTGAGGCACGTTCAATGCCGACCGCCGACTACGTTGTTGTGGGCGATACCATCGCAGGCGTTACAACGGTCGGTAGTGTAAGTGGCGCTGTCGGTTCTGTTGCGGGAAATGTTGATGGTCTTGTATCGGGAACGGTAGCAGGGAAAACGCCCGCCGAAGCCGGCGACGCGATGACATTGGCAGCGGATTCAATAAAAAAGGTTACATATGACGAATCGACAGCATGGCCGTTATTGTCTGCCGATACAGGGGCATCACAGGTTGCAAGGGTCGGGGCTGACGGCGATACGCTGGAAACACTAAGCGACCAGATGGACGGAACGGCAACGCCCGCGCAAGTCAACGAGCAGGTTTTAGATGTTTTAAACGTTGACACGTTTGCGGAGCCGGGCGACGAAGCGCCGGCAGCGACAACGACGCTGGTCAACAAGATCAGTTATTGTTTTAAATTTTTACGAAACAAGATTGAAACAACGGCAACAAAAACCCATGTTTACAATGACGCCGGAGCAAATAAGGATCAAACGGCAACGATATCAGACGACGGCACGACATTTACAAGGGGCAAATTTGGAGCGGGTGAATAATGGCAGTTGATTCAGCACTAAAAAGGTTTTCAGCAACGGGGTTATTAATGCCTTTCCGTGGCGGCTGTTGGCCCGATACGGCGGGGGTATCACAGGGCGAGCGCTGGGCGGTCACATGGATGTATAGCGGACTCGCGGCAATATCTTTCGGCCCGCTGTATAATTTTATTGCGCGCAATAAGACCTTTAACTTTAACGCGATAAATAAAATCTTTAACTTTATCGCAAAAACCAAGTCGTTTAATTACACGGCTAAACCGGGGCCATAATATGGGCGATTCATTTCAAGGGGTGGCGGATATTAAATTGCAGCCGGGATCGGACGCGGTTCCATATACTTTTACGGTCGCGGCGGCCAGTTCTGCGACGGCTAACGACGGGTCAATCCCTACCGGGACGACACTCGCGACCGTTGTCGTAAAGGCGTTTGACGAAGCCGGGACGGATGTCACCGCGCAAATGATTAATTCAGAGACAAACACAAATACGGTTATGACAATCAATTTAAAATACCCGGCAACGGCTGGCGCCGGCAGATACTCGCTTGAAATGGTTGCAACGCTTTCGAGCGGGGCTGTAATGGAATTTGATTTTACAAGAGTTTACGCGGAGGATACCGCAGCATGAATCCTGTAATAAAAACAGGGCCGGCAAAATATCCGGTCGAGTTAAAGGAAGTCAAAGAGCAGTTAAACCTGACGGTCGGCTGGACCGATGACGACGAGTGGCTTAAAAGAGCCATCGCGGTCGCGACAAGCAAGGTCGAGCAATACCTAAAGCGTCGCCTGATTACGCAAACATGGTATGCGTATTATGATGCGTGGCCGACCGGCGATGCCATCGTTTTACCGTTTGGAAAACTGCAATCTGTTACGACGGTCAAGTACACCGAAACGAGCGGAACGCAAACTACCTGGAGCGCGACCGAATACAATGCTGATACCGACAGCGATCCGGGGCGCGTTGTTTTAGAGTACGGTTATCCCTGGCCGTCGTTTGATTTGAATCCTTTAAATCCGGTCGAGGTCGAGTTCGTTTGTGGTTACGGGACCACAGGGTCCAGCGTCGAGCCGTCAATAAAGCATGCGATGGTTATGGCTATCGACGACCTGTATAATAATCGCGGCGACAAGCTGGTCGGCGTATTATCTCAGGACATGAGAATATCAACAGGTCTTTTATGGCCGTTTCGGATATTTGAAAGGGCGACGACATGAGGTCGGGCGACTTAAAACATGGCATCGTTATTGAAAGGGCCACGAAAACGAGCGACGGCATCGGGGGCTATACCGATACCTGGTCCGATTACTATTCGTGCCGGGCGGCAATCTGGCCCATGAGGGCAAGCGAAATTCTTGACGCGATGAAACTGGAGCTAAACGTTAATCATCGAATCAGAATCCGGCATCCGCGCCGGAACATAACTGCCGACATGCGGATAAAGTGGTTTGATCAGATCGCAGAGGAAAACAAATATTTTAATATTGTTAGCATAATTAACGCTGACAAAAAAAATGTAATGCTGGAATTTCTGGCGATTGAGGACGTATGAGCGATAGGTTTTATTTTCAGCAGGCAGGGGGCGGTCGACAATCTATATTGTGGCGCGATACAGAACTGCTTGACGAGGTTCGGCTTGTTACTGATGCAATATCTAAGCGCGGCGCGCAAATGGTCGCGAGGATGGCAAGGGCGCTTGTGCCGGAAAAAACGGGCGACCTGCGGCGCACCATACATACCGAGAAATCAAAGTTTGTAGATGGTGGTTATCTGGTTGTCGCGGGTGGCGAAAAAGAATACTACGCGGCCTTTGTCGAACTCGGAACGCCGGGAACGATTGCAAGGGTTCGCAATAAGGGTTTCGACAAAAGCAAAAAGAGGGGCGCCGGGAACTGGAAATTAACGGCAACAAGGCGAAAAAAGGTCGGGTCTAATCCGTTTATGCGCCCGGCGTTGCATCATAACAAACGAAAAATATTCGGACTATACAGGGACGCTTTGAAATGAACGCTTTATTTACAGGCATATATGGCGAAAAGGCGGGGAGCGCATTAAACACGGCGCTCGGCGGACGGTTCTATATCAACATGGCGCCGCAGAACGTGGCGTTTCCGTATTGCGTATATTTTCTTGTAAGCGCGGAACATGAGTACGATTTTTCAGACGAACACGAAGAATTTATAATCCAGTTTAACCTGTTTGACCAGAACAGCAATCATTCGGCGTTGGCGCTCGGCGTTATCCTGGGCAACTTGAAAACGGTTTATGATGATGCGGCTTTAACGGTTACGGGATACAGAGCGCTAAAAATGACAAGGGATTTTGTTTTCAGCAATAACGATACCACGACCGACCCGCCGGTGTTCGGCTATTCGGTTCAATATACAATCTTACTTGAAAAGGCAAAATAGGGGGCGCTATGAGCCATACGGAGCAAAGAAGATTTTGCGAAAGGGTCAAAGAAAAATTTCCGGACGACTTTACAGGCGGGCTGGTTTTAGATGTCGGATCGCTTGACATCAACGGCAGCAATCGCGGCCTGTTTACCGACTGCAGTTATGTCGGCATCGATTTAACTAAGGGCGAAAATGTCGACGTTGTTTGCTCGGCGCATGAACACAAAGGGCAATACGATACGATAATATCGACCGAGGCGTTCGAGCATGACCCGAACATCGGGGAAAGCCTTAACAATATTGTTGCAAACCTATTAAAGCCGGGCGGCCTGTTTGTATTTACTTGCGCCAGGGATGGCCGGCCCGAACACGGCACGACAAAAAGCAAGCCATACGATTCGCCGGCCACAAACGATTATTATTTAAACCTATCCGAAAAACTTATCAGGGAACTAATCGACATCGAATTGTATTTCGGCGACGACTTCAAGTTTTCCGCGAACTCTGATCCCAACGACCTGTATTTTGTCGGGCGCAAAAAGATGCAGGGCGAAAACCGTCTTGAAACGTTCTGGAGTATGCCGAAAGTTTCAATAATAATACCTGTCATTCGACCGGCCTGCGCTGAGAAATGTGTCGCGGCGATTAAAGAGAACGCCGACATACCTGCCGGCCAGTACGAAATCATTACAGAAGTGGACATAAACGGAATCGGCTGCCCGAAAATGGTCGAAAAACTGACAGCCAGAGCAAAGCATGACCTTGTTATGTTTTTGGGCGATGATACCGAGCCGGAGCCTGGGTTCTTAACAGCAGCTATTGAGGAAATGGATAAGCTGCCGGGCGGCTGGGGCGTGGTCGGGCTGAATACGCAAGACCCGCAGGGCAGTAATAAATATGCACATTGGCTGGCCCACAAGAAAATACTTGAACATATTCCGGGCGGCGCTTTTTTCCCGACTGTCTATAGGCATTGTTTCGGCGACATAGAACTGCGCGACATCTCGGATGGATTAGACAGGTGGGTGTTCGCTGCCGACAGCAAGATAACACATAACCATCCTGTAAACGAAACGGCTCCGTATGATGAAACATATTCCAAGGCTTACGACGACGGCAAATGGGAGGCGGACCAGGATACTTATTTCGGGCGCAAGATAGAACGAACGAAAGCGACGCAGGGCGTTCGGCTTGGCATAGGCTGGCCGGTAACAGATCAAACCATTTACACTAATTTTGCGATTGGTTTTATGCGGATGAAATTACCGCATTACGATTTTTTCATGCCGACATATCCCGGCAATATCGACGCGGTTCGTAACGATATTGTCCGGCAGGCGCAAGTCGTCGGTTGTACGCATCTTTGGCTGACGGATACCGACCAGATTTATTATGATGACGACACGCTCGAAAAACTAATGGCGCATGATAAGCCGATTGTCACGGCGCCGGTTCACAGGCGATACCCGCCGTTCGATCCTATCTTGACGACTAAAAATTCAGCCGGTGAAACCAGGGGCTTTGAGTTCGACAGGATCAAGCAGGCGATGGACGATAACGAACTGTTAGAAATCGAAACAACGGGCGCGGGTTGTGTCCTGATCCAGATGGAAACGTTTTTAAAAATCGACCTGCCATATTTCAAATCGTCAGAGTACGGCGAACATGGACCGGGCGAGGATATTTATTTTTTTAACAAGGTACGCAAGGCCGGGATTCCGGTCTATACAGATTGTTCGATTAACGTCGACCATCTGACACTTATGGGCGTCGGATTTCAGACGCATTTATTATATCATAACATAATAACAAGGGGGGAAAATGGCGAACGAATCAAAGCCGGGCTATAAAGGCAAGGTAACAATTGGGGCCAATAATGTCCTGGGGATGGGCGTTTGGTCATGGAATGGATTCAACAGGGACCTTTTAGAAGATACCGAGTTTGCGGATACGTCGGACGATTATCTTTATGGTCTGCTGCGCTGCGGAACGGTTTCTTTTAACGGCAATTATAAAAAGGATGATACGCAGGGCCAGGACATGTTGCGCTCTGCAATGATTAACGGCGCAACGATAACTGACATTCGGTTTTATGTCGATAGTGCAAGTTATTACACGCCGAACAGCACGACTGCTGCCGGTGGTGGGTTGTTAGCAGGCCAGGCTGTCGGTCATGTTGTAGTGCAAAGCGTCGACGTCGATGTAGACAAAAGCGCGCTCGGAACGATTGCATTTAGTGTCCAGATTTGCCGCGCTCCAATGCGGCTTATCTAAATTTTGTGACCCAGGGTCATGTGGGCCCGGCCGCGACGCTCCGGCGGCCAGGGTCACAATTTAAGCTGGAGCGAAAAGGGGCGACAACTATTATGCGTATAACAAAAACTGTCGAGCGATGGTTCCCGGCGGAAAAAGACCCGGATAAATCCGAGTTCTTGATCAGGCATTTAAAAGCCGCCGAGGTTATGGACATATCGTATGCGACAAGCAAACAGGAAACGAAATACAAGGCCGACGTCGACGGGCGCCTGGTTCCAGAAATGACGACATCGATGGACACAAAGGCGCATAACGATGCGGCTTTTTGTGCGGCTGTTATAGATTGGAAAAATGTTTATGACGAGAACGGCGACGCGCTGGAATGTACCGACGAAAACAAGATGCGGGCCATGCGCGAGATAGACGGTTTGACATTGTTTATTGATAGCTGTCGGGAATCGCTTGCCGACGACATCGAAAAAGATAAAAAGGCGCTGGAAAAAAACTGATAGAGTTCTGCATTTCAATGGCTGGCCGGCTCAGCTGCGAGGATTGCAGAGCGACCTTTAGCGCGTATGAAAACGAAAATCCGCCATGTGGTAGCGAGAACAAGCCGGACTTTACAAAGTGCCATTACAGGACAATCGACCTATGGCCCGGCAATCTTTTAGTTTGGGAAACATACAGCATTGTAAGCGATCAACATATCATGGGCAGCATGGGGCCGGTAACGCTTGACATAAACGCGGTTTTTAACGTTATGGACCGAAAAGAGATAGACAAAAAAGAACAGCTTGAAATGCTCGAAACGATACGGAAAGCATACGGCAAGGTTATGGAACAGGCGCGATTAAAGCAGGGGTTGCGATGAGACTTGGAACAGCGTACGTCGAAATTAAAGCCAAATATGATAACTTAAAAAAAGGCTTGAAGAAAGCGCGGGGCGAAGTTACGGACTCCGTCGGCAAGATGAACCGGAAGATAAGGGATATATCCTTTAACATACCGACCGCTGCCGTTGCCGCCTTTGGCGTTGCTGTTGTTTACAGCATGAAAAAATCTATCGACGCGGCAAGCGATCTTGAAGAAGCGGCAAGCAAGTTTTCTGTTGTGTTTAAAGGCCAGACCGCTCTTGCCGAAAAGTGGACGAAAACGCTTGTCGCCAGCTATGCAATGTCGACGCGCGAGGCGAAGCAGTATCTTTCCAGCGTACAAGATTTGCTTGTTCCGATGGGAATGCAGGCCGACGCCGCCGCGAAAATGTCGAACGAGGTCGTTAAATTATCGGCTGATTTGGGATCGTTTAACAATCTTGATACGGCCCAGGTTATGAACGACATCCAAAGCGCATTAGTCGGTAATTTTGAGACAATGAAAAAATACGGCGTCGTATTAAACGCGACCGTCGTTTCAGAAAAAGCGCTTGAAATGGGGCTGGCTGCGACTAAAAAAGAACTGACCGCAGGCATGAAAGCGCAAGCAGCATACGCCTTAATGGTCGAGGGTTCAAAGGCGGCTATCGGTGATATGGCCTTGACTTCCGAGGGGTACGCCAACCAGACCAAACTGTTGCAGGCAAGCCTTGAAAACCTTTCGGCATCTTTGGGCGCGTTTCTCATTCCGGCAGCGAAAATGCTTGTCGGGGTTTTAAACGATTTAATCCGGGCGACGCAATGGCTGATTGAGAATGAGTTGGGCTTTGATAGTTCTGTTATCGGTGCGATGGAGAAGACACAAAAAGCCATACTGTCAGATATAGCCGCAAGGGAAAAACTAATTGAGCGGGGCAGGGACACAAAAGAACGAGGCTACAGCAAGGATCTGACGGCGCGAAAAGAAGAACTTGCGCTCCTAAAAATTCAGTTAAGCACGATTGAAAAAACCATTGCCGCAGAAAAAGAGCGAACGAAAGCAGCCGCGTACAACGCCACGCCGTCGCCGGTTTCGCCGACGCCATCTTTTGCAGGGGGTGGGGGTGGTTTTGTTGTGGGTGGTGACTACACAAAAGAACAGGTTGATCAGGAAAAGGCCATACTGGACGAAATTGCGGCGAACCATCTTGCATGGCGGGATTATGAACTGGCAGAGATTTTGTCAGACCATGAAGCTAAAATGGCGTTGCAGGCTGATTTCGCACAGCGTCAAATAGACATGGACAACGCCACAAACGCTGCGATCATGGCGGGCGAAGCCGACCTGACTAACCAGAAAAAAGCCGAAGACGTAAAGCGCCGAAAGATCGCGCAGGCCGGCGGCAAACAAGCGCTCAAGGATGCCCAGTTTATAATAGGCGAAATGGGCAAGCAGAGCAAGGCCGGGTTTGAGTTGTTCAAGGCTGCATCAACAGCGATTGCTATCGTTAAGGGCATCGAGGCTACTCAGTCAGCATTTGCAGCCGGTAACGCAACGGGCATACCGGGAATGGGTGTCGTTTTCGCAGCGGCGGCGGCGGCGGCGGCGGCGGCAAGGGTGAGCGCGATACAGTCGACGTCTTTTAGTGGTGGCGGATCTATTTCGGCAGGCGGCGGTGGTTATTCGAGTTCGGTCGGAACATACCAGGCAAGCCCATATACCGGCCTGCCGGAAACCACGACGGCGCCCGAATCGCAGGCAGGCCCGACGATAAACTTTATTGTTCACGGAAATATCGTGGCCGACGACGAGGAACAGGTCACAAAATTAATGGACAGGTTCAACGAGCTGGTCGAAGATAAGGGGTACGAGTTAAACGCATCAACAGCGATAGAATTGAGGCCATAAATGGCACGACAAATAACATTTAACAGCAATAACGTTTCGTTTGACCTTGTTCGCCGGGGTTCATCGCCGACTTGCGGAATCGAAAACCGGCATAACATGGCGGCGTCCGGTATTATCGAAACGATAAACCTGCATACTCTTTTTGACGTTAGTTTTACGGCGAGGTTTACGAAACAATATTATTATGATCTGGTCGCGTGGTTTAGCTATGTATCGCAGGGGAACGCTTTCTCGGTTTCGTTTGATACGACGCTGGTCGGCAATACGACGCTGGATGCGGCTGCGGCTGCGGCGCAAAAAACAATCCCGTTGACGGCGACAGGAGCGTTTACCGCCGGGGAGTTTTGCTTGATTCGGACGGTGGCCGGCCTGACTTATGAAGTCGTCGAGATCGCTTCGGTTTCCGCCGGCGTATCGGTTACGGCGGTCGATAACTTAAAATTTACATACGCGTCGGGCGATAGCTTTCGGCATGTTGATTATCATCCGGCGCTTTTGCTTGTAAACGAAAAAGAGTTCGCGCCGTTTTTAACGGGTGCGGTCGATACAACCGCGAACTATTACGAGTTCAATTTTAAATGTCGTGAGGATTTCAGTTGACCATAACAACGAACGCAAATTTTGACGCTAAAAACGCGTTGGCAGCGAAAACGCCGCTGTATCTGATAAAATTCGACAGCGAAACGACGGATTATTGTAATTTCGCGCCGACGTCGCCGGTTAATTCCTTAAAGAAATATCTAAAAACGATAACGGGGCTGAGCCAAAAGATCACGCCGGAAGAGGGCAAGGGTTCTATCAGCGCAATTAATTTTGAACTAATAGACAAAGACGATGAAATCACAGCTTTAATTGCGACCGACACAGACGCGTATTTCCACAACAAAACAACGACTATAAAAGCAGGGTATCTCGGCCTTGCCGAAGCCGATTTATTAACGATCATGGTCGGCCAGATAACGTCCATAAAACGGGCGGGTCAATGGGGTGGTTTCGCATTTGGTACAACTGATCCTCAAAAGAAATTACAGGGAAAAATATTCAAGGGCGCCGAGGATTCGACCGCGACGTTCTCCGGCAATCCTATTAATATGCTTTTGGCCTGGATGACATCGACCGGCGCCGGCACGAACGGCGACTATGACGTTTACACTGCTGGCAACGGACTCGCGATAGACGACGACGAGGTTGACGTTGCCGGGATCGAAACCATAAGGGACGATTATTTCCCTGTCGATAGTCATTATATGAGTTTTTCGATAACAGCAAGGGAAACGGCAAGCTCGTTTTTCAGCCGCGAGATTTACAAACCGTTGGGTTTATATCCGAGCGTTACCGGCGCCGGGAAAATAGGCTTGACGGTTTATCGTCCGCCGTTGCCGACGACAGGGACGACCGTCGAACTTACAGAGTCGAACGTTATCGGCGTTCCGACCTGGGACGCCAATCTGTCAGCGCTGATCAATGAGATCGAGGTGCAATACGATTACGATGGTTCAGACTTTTTAACGATTGATTTTAATTCGGATGCGACAAGCCTTGCCGCGAGGGGTACGGCTAACAAACAGCTTGTAATATCAAGCAAGGGGTTTCATGCGGATAGCAGCCCGAAGTCTCAAGTTGACCGCGCGACCGGCGCGCTTGCCCGCAAGGTAAAATCAATTTTCGCAAGGTACGCCACGCCGCCGATTAAAATATCGGTTCAAGCATGGTTTTCAAGGTTTCTGGCCGAGGCCGGCGATGTTCTGCCGATAACGCATAGTAAGCTGCCGGATATAGTCGCCGGGACGATTGGCATCACGGCGCGGAATATGGAAGTGATAAACAGGTCGATCGATTGGAGCAACGGAAAAACAAAGATTGACTTGCTTGATACGGGATTCGCGCAAAGCACTTATCAAGTTATTACGCCGACTATGACCGTTGTTACCGGGACGAGCGCGACCGAGTTCGAGGTTAGCGCTGCCGATGCCGCCAAATATGAAAACTTTACATTACCGGAAGTGAGCCTGAAAAACGCGATGATGCTCGAAAAAGTCGCGGCTGTCACGATTACGGATATAACCGGAACAACGGTAACGGTTGATAGCTTGGGGTCAACGCCATCAACCGGCGATATAATTACTTTTGCAGATTACGGTAGCGCGACAACCGAACAAAAACAATGGGGTTATATAGCCGCAGCGAGTGACAAGGTGGGGGGGAGAGGCTTTTCTGTTGAGGATTTGGCGACCGATTATACGTCTGTATCGCTACTTTCATCTTACACGACGATAATCACTGCTAAGATTATTTGGACTGATTTGGTGTACGGAGTACCCTTTTCGATGGTTTACAGCAGGAGAGACTTTGGAACAGATTATTTTGATGGATATATTCGGTTGCGATTTAATACTCAATTAACCTCTGACCCAGCTAACGGATCACCTGTATGCTTATTAATGTTTTCAAACACGACTTCCGATTATGTTTCCGCCGTAGCTGGAGCGTCCGCAAGGATTGGTTTGTTGTGGAATGAAGAAGCGGGCGTTCATAAAATTAGACTATTTGATAAATTTGGCGGGGAAAGCTCGGCAAGTTTATCATTAAGTACTGATTATTATGTTGAGTTCGTGAGAGATGAAACAGTCGGGGCCAACGGGACAATATATGCCTATATTTATTCTGATACCGGTTTTTCGGTTTTAGTAGACACCCTGTCCGTGGCTTTGGCAGCTAAAGATGACTTTAGGTATTTTGCTTTTGTGACAACGGCGACAACCGACGTATCTGTTCAGAGTTCTGGCTTTGCCGAGAACCCAAGATTTTTATTAGAGGGGGCGCCCGACATAATCGGCGACGACGCTCATTTAATAATACCATGAGGTAATTTTATGGCTGACCTATTCGCAAGCATAGACAATTTTCGCAACATTCTGGATACGGAAACCGACGCCGATTCGCCTGATAACGAAACTACATACGGCGCCATTCGGATGAACATCGAAACACTACTGATGGCGACTTGGCAGACAGCGGCCGCAAGTACCTGTACGAGCGATCCGTCGAACGACGCGAACGGTTATTTTTATGATACGGTTCCAAGCTGGACCAACGACTCGCAGAACGGGAGGCTATTGGTAATAACGAACGGCAACGGCAAGGGCCAGATTTACGAGATCGACGACACGACCGCCGCGAGTGACCGTTTGTCATGTACCGGCGATAATATATACGCCGACGGCGTTCGGTCTGGAGACGGATATATAATATTTTATGATTTCAGAGATTCGGGCCATGATCATGACGGGATCAACTCGGCATCACTGCAAGCGTTTGCGTCGCAGTCGGACCAAGAAACCGGCACCGAGGCTGCAAAAGCGGTTACTCCGAGCGTTCAGCAATATCATCAAAGCGCGTCGAAGGGATGGGGAAAAGCAAACGCCGCCGGTGCAATACAGGGAACGGCATATAATTGTACAGTTTCCGATATTGCCGCTGGCCGGATCACCTATACATGGGGAACTGATTTTTCGAGTACAAATTACGGGGTTGAGATAACCGTTAGATCAACAGGTTTTGTCGCCGCAAGGGTCGACGGAAACGTTGCGGATTTAGCCGGGGCAATAACTTTTATATGTGAGATAGCGGACGGCACAGACACGGACCCGTCGTTCTGGTATGCCGCAGCGTTCGGAGATCAAGCATAAGGGGGGGGTACGATGGAACAATCTTTTATTTTATGGACAGACCCGGAAACCGGCAGGCTTACAGTAACAAGTATTCCGTATGACAGGGAGGATGCGAAGGCGTTTTGGGTCAAACGAGTTGTGCCGGATGGCGTGGAGTGGTGCGACATACATCCTATTGAAATCCCTGCGGACAGAACGTTTAGAAATGCTTGGAAACGAGACTTGACCGAGGCGACCAAAAAAATACGGGTCAGCATGACCGGGGCGCGTAAAATCCATATGGACAGAATCCGACACATACGAAACCAGGAACTTAAAAAAGAAGACATTTTATTCCAGATGGCGATTGAAGAAAACAACGAAACGGCGAAGGCTGAAATCGCATCCCGAAAAAAGGCGCTGCGGGATTTGCCGGATGCGTTCGATCTTGATAAATACGAAACGCCGGCAGAGTTAAAAGAAGCATGGCCGGAAGAATTGCCCGAACCTGATGCTATGCTGTTTAGAACGGTTTTTAACACATAAGGGGGGATAAGATGCCTACGGTAAAGAAAATCTTGGAGCGGAACATCTGGCCCGTTATAATTGCTATTATAACCATTATCACAATGTTCACCACGATTGGCTTTAATGCAGAAGAAGCCTTGAAAAAAACGGCGGAGAATAAAACCTTGATTGTGGAGGGTGACGAAAAGCACAACAGCCACGCAAGGGAAATCGCCAGCATGAGAACAGATATTGAAGTTACAAAGGCAGGCGTGGCGAATATTAAAGAAGATGTGAGCGACATAAAAAAACGGCAACACAGCATCGATGAAAAAATCGACACGCTATTAATGAGGTCGCGGTGATAAAATTCGACGTTAAAAACAAAGAGGTTTTCCGTGGCGCGCTTGCTGTTCCCTGGCATCCGAAACTAATCGAACTGTATCTCTGGCTTTTGGGCATGTGCGAGCCGTTGCTGATAACGTGCGCTTATGAAAAACGGGACTATTCCAGCGTCCATTCAGTTACGCCGCTGCGGGGTTTTGATATTCGCTCTTGGATCGTGGGCGACCCGGTGCATATTAGATATATGACAAACAAAACGTGGCAGTATGACCCGGCCAGGCTCGACAAAGAGGTTTGTTTGTATCACGACACAGGGCGCGGTTTACATTTCCATTTTCAAGTACACGACAACACGGTAAAAAACGGCTGAGGATATGGCTGGTATCATATAAAGTGATACCAAAAAAGAGGCGATAAACAATAAATATATAAGGGCGTTATGATATGCGCCGGCGTTCGCAACGCCGAGGTCGAGGGTTCAAGTCCCTTCATCTCCACTTAATAAAAACAAGCACTTAGGTCGGACATTTAATGTCCGGCCTTTTTTGTTTTGGTATCAAAGGATACCAGGGATTTATTATAAGTCGGGCAGGTTCTCAATGGTTCTCCGATGCTGGGCAAGGTTCGTATGCTGATAAATCCTAACGGTCGTATCAGGGCGCGAATGTCCGAGCATTTCTGATGTCGACTTTAGGTCGGACCCGGCGGACAGCAGGCCGGTTGCGAATGCGTGGCGTAAATCATACGGGCGGATTCGGCGCGTTATTCCGGCGCGATGCTTGGCAGCCGCGAACGCTTTTTTTATGCTGGAAATGGGTTTGCCATGATACCGTATTATATACAGGTTGTCCCGGTCCCATGCTTTCCATTTTTTAAGCGTTTTTATAAAAGCCGGCTTTAGGGGTACGGTTCTGGATCGCAAACCGTTTTTTTTGGCCGACCGTATCACGATGGCGCAAGAATCAAAATCAACGTCGGTCCATTTAAGCGATAATAATTCGACGGCGCCAGGTCTAAGGCCCGTATAATACGACAGCGAAATCGCGCGTTTTAAATGTTCTGCGGCATGGCTCATAATCGCGCGGGTTTCGGAAAGGGTTGGCGGGCTGATTATTTCGTCGTCGCGTTTTGGCTTTTTATATCCGGCCAGGGGGTTGACCTTTATATATTGTCTTGAAACCGACCAGTTTAATATAGCGACAATATCCGATATTTCCCGATGTACCGTCGAGCGCTTTATTGTTTTCGGCTTTCCTGTATCGTCTAATAACGGCTTTTTTTTCTGTTTGCCTGTTTTGGCTCCGGTCGTAACTGTCCGGGCGGCTTTTAATCGCTTTGCGACGTACTGATCCATGCGCGACGGCGTTAATCGTTGCGCCGGGACATGTCCGACCAGCGGCAGAATAACGCCCGTTAATTTGTAATACAGGCAGTTGTAGCTTGAATTTTCTATTGTCCCGATTTTGGCTTTAAAATACGCGTCGGCGATTTCGGCAAAGGTCGGCCCTGCAGCCCTGGCCTGTTTTTTCCGATAGGGGCCGGGGTTAAGTCGGTCGTTTTCTGTAACGGCTTTTTTTTCGCCTGCTGGACCGCGCCCGCAATACCGGCGCGCCCGACCGGATTTTTTTGACGGGTCGGTATATTGGACATACCAGCGGCCGTCGTTTAGTTTATGATACGACATTGTTTTTGTAATGCGCCAGCGGGATCGGGTTCGCAAATTTGCATTTCGGGCAAACCTGGTCCGCCGGACGGACGACCAGAAATACAAGGACGCCGAAAGCCGCTATGAACGCCGGCCAGAAGAAAAAACCAACGATCAGCAAAATAATCAAACCGAACGCTCCGCCGGCGCCCTTTGATTGCAGCTTTGCCTTTCCTTCGTACCCGCAATTGTTGCAATGGATTTTTTTAACATTTAACGCGAATGCCATTTTTGTCCTCCATTTACAAAAGTTCGTACGCCCCGGACAACAAGCCGTTTTTAAATACAGCGGTCGCCCGCACTTTAATTATTCTGCCGGCGCGCGTCACCAGCTTAACGACCTTTGACGCCTTACCGTTTAACTCCGCAGCTACAAGCAAATCAATTCTTTCCTGTCTGTCGACCCATATCGTGCCGTGGTCGTGCCTTAATACCGCATCGCTATACCCGAAAAACTTTCCAGCTATCCCTATCGATAGGCTGTCGACAACGTTGTTCTTGTCGGTCGTGCCGATAAACGTAACTCCCCTGTAATTATCGATAAGCTTTTCGTCCTCTCTTGGCGCGGTTTCCTCTGCGATAAGCATTTTTAAGTGTTCGATTAAGTATTTGTGCCGTGGTTTTTCTTTAGCGACTCCGGGGTTATCGATATCGGTTCGCCTGCGTCTTTTTGTGTTTTGCATTCGGCCTGATCCTTTCGCTTTTCAAGTCTCTTGATGTGTTCCAATAGGTCGGCACTTAACGCTTTTTCGTTTTTTAATTGCCGGGACAGGTCGGCGACCATTGCAAGTATATTTACAATATCGCCCCTGTCTAAGTCGGCGCCACTTAAAACGTCGAGGCTTATCTTGTTGGCAATGTCGCCTTTTGCCGCCGGCGCGCCGGTGATGCTTTCGCCCCGCCTTACAAGTTCTTCATAAGTCGTACCGGCTGCGCTTGCAATTAACAGCATTGTCGCATAGCTGAACGCCTTTCGCCCCGCCAGCACTTCCGACAAATGCTCCGGCGTTATGCCGGCCTTTATTGCGAAAGACTTGTGTTGCCGATGCCAATCGCGCTTGAGTAGTTGTTTTAGTCCGGCGATAAAGTGCTGATACTCCGCCGGGTCGAGCCTTTTGTTACTTTTCATGCCCCCCCCCCTTTTTCCCCGTATGGGTTTTTGATGCCCATAAACATAAACCACCTGTTTAATAATGTCAAGCTAAATATTAAGTTAAAAAAATAACCCATAAGATTAAAAAAGTGTTGACAATATAAAGCTAACAGGTTAATAAAGGGTTATGAAAACAATAAAAAAACAATCAGACATCGCAAGGGGCGTCGGCATAACCGACATTCATTTATCGTATGTAATCAACAGAAAGCGCCAACCGTCATGGCTTTTAGCAAAAAAGCTGGGCGCTGCGACAGGATCTGACCCGGTTGTATGGATGGACGGGTCTGCGCTGGAACTTAAGCAGATCATTCTTAACGCCAAACATCAAGGTTAGCTTAATATGACACTCAAAAAATTAAGCGCGACCGAGCGCGCAATTCAAACCATTGACGCGGCAATCAAGGCGCTGAAATTAGAGCGCGACGAGCTGGCTGCGATGCTACCTATCAAGAGCAAATCCAAAAAAATCAGCTTTAAAAACGGTCTTACCGGCCAAAAACGACATATCAAAATATGACCTATTATAATACGACCGCAGAAACAGGCGACCGATTAAAGGACAGCGAAACAAAAACCGGAACGCAAACCGACCGGATACTGTCTTATTTTAAATCAAGGCCGACCGGGTTGTTTTCGCCTGCCGATATACAGGACAGGGTTCTGCCGGGCGCGCCCTTGACATCGGTTCGCCGGGCCATGACCGACCTAACGGCTGACGGGTTGCTGCGAAAGACCGGGCGACTCGTCCCGGGTAAATTCGGGAAATTAAATTACTGCTGGAAACTGGCCGCTGCGCCTGTCCAGCTTTCTTTGTTTTAGGGGGAACCATGATTGATAAATTCATCGAAATTATGGTCGACTTTGTTTACCTGTCGGCAATCCTTTCGGCAATCACCGTATGTATTTGGCTGTTTTTGAACGCTATATAAAAGGGGGCGAAATGAGTTTACCGGACGAAGTAATTAACATGGCAAGCGTTATGTTAAAGGATTTGTTTGTCGAAAACAGGGGCAAGATTGCGCTGGCATACGATACGGCAGGGGCCGAGGTTTCGGTCGGACTTAATGCCAAAATCTTTGAGCAGGGCGGCAAGGTTCGGGTCGACGCGACTATTAATTTTGTTGAAAAGCGATGCAAGGAAACACGAACCAGGATGATTAATACCAAGCAGTTAGAACTTTTTGGCAGCAAGGATGATGCGGCATGAAATGTATTTGCGGTTTAAACCACAGCGACCCTATGCCCGATGTTTTCGATGGTGCGCCTATCGTTTGGGCATCGTTTAGCGATAGGGCTTGTTGTCATGCGTGTGGTGCAGGTGGCCCAAAGGATAGGTCTTTTTTTGTTGATCCGTCGCTACACAAAGAAAACTGCAAATATATGAAATCACTTAAAAGGACAAATGATGGAATATTATAGCGTTACAACATGCCTGCAGCCATTTTTCCCTGCCGGCATACCGCGACACCTATTAGATAGAGCGTCCGAACGCGGGACGATAGTTCATGCGGCTTGCAGCAACTACGCGACGGGCATCCCGGTCATGGGGTTGCGCGACGACCTGTGGGGCTATTTTCAATCGTTCGTAACATGGTTCGACAACTTTGTTGACGAGGTTTTATTCGTTGAGCAGCGCATGGTCGACGAGGCTATGCGATACAACGGCAAGCCGGATTTGGGCTGCAAGCTGATCGACGGCAGGCACATGATTGTCGACATGAAAACGCCTATCGCCGAGGCGAACACATGGAAATTACAGATCGCCGGCTACGTTAATCTGGCCCGAATCGCATATCCGGACATCGAATGGGCCGGCGGGATGTCGCTACGGCTAAAACCGAACGGCAGCGCGGCAAAGGCGACCGTTTACAGCAACGACCAGAGGGATTACGCGGTCTTTTTGAGCGCGTTAAATGTTTATCGTTACATAACTTAAAAGGAGCGAAACAAATGGCAATTAATTTCATGGAAATGGCAGAGGGCAAGAAAGACATCACGCCGGCGGACCCGTTTAATCTGGACAGGGTTCTGGAACCGTTCAAAAAATACGAGATGACTATCGCGGAATGGAAAAAGCGCGTTGCGGCGCTGGTGGTAAGTGACGACGAATCGGCGGCGGCAGCTACCGAAATGGGCGTACAGGTCGCAAACATTATAAAGACGATGGACGTCGAACGCAAGGCGGCAAAAGCGGAGCCGGACAAATTCGTGCGCGCCATCGATGCGTTTTTCAGAAAGTTTAAAGCGCCGCTGGACCAGATTAAAAAAGACCTAAAAAAGAACATCGGCGATTATGCTTACAAGCAAGAACTTGAGCGCCGGAAACGGGAAAAAGCCGCCCAGGATGAACAGCGCCGGTTGCAGGCCGAGATGGACAAAGCGGCAAAAAAAGCAAAGGTCGAGCCGGTCCAGATGCCGGAAATAGTCGCGCCCAAAAAGCAGGCGCCTGTTAGATCGGATTCGGGATCGGCATCGGTCAGAATGAAATGGACGTTTGAAATATTGGACGAAAAGGTTATCGGTCGGAACTATCTTTCGGTTGACGGCAAGAAAATACAGTCGGCTATCGACGGCGGGATTCGGCAAATCGCAGGGGTTCGGGTTTACGAAAAGCCCATTGTATCTATAAGGACATAAAAAGGAGCGTAAAACATGAAAAGGACAATCGAATTATCGGAAGAAACATATCAGAAAATTAAGGGCCAGTTGGCAGAGGGTGAGGACATCGAAATTAACAGCGTTGCCGACATGATCGGCAAAAAATTCTTTTTCCGGACAGTAACATATCACTCAACGGGCAGGGTGGTTAAGCAGATCGGGGCAATTCTTGAACTGGAAGACGCTGCATGGATAGCGGATTCGGGGCGTTTTTCAGATGCGCTAAAAGGTGGCAAATTGTCAGAAGTCGAGCCGGTCGGCAAGATGTATTTAAACATGTCGACGGTGGTTGATTTTTTTCCGTGGAATCATCCATTACCAAAGGAGCAAAAATAAAATGATTGCGATTAATTATATAGGGTCGAGGTCGTGGTCGGGGTCGAGGTCGAGGTCGTGGTCGGGGTCGAGGTCGTGGTCGGGGTCGAGGTCGAGGTCGTGGTCGGGGTCGAGGTCGTGGTCGTGGTCGAGGTCGTGGTCGAGGCCGTGGTCGAGGTCGTGGTCGGGGTCGAGGTCGGGGTCGAGGTCGTGGTCGTGGTCGTGGTCGAGGTCGTGGTCGGTTTAAAAACGTAACAGATAAAAAGGAGCAAAACAAATGAATAAAGACTTAGTAAAGAAGCAATTCGGGACCGTGGCGGAGTTATTCGAGGGGCAATATATACAGGAACAGCTATCGCGAGCCATACCGTCGATGATGAACGTCGACCAGCTTATCAGGGTTTCGCTGACGGTTATCCGGCAGAACGAAAAGCTGCTGCAATGCAGCCAGCAATCGCTCATGTCATGCGTTATGGGTTGCGCTATGCTCGGCCTGTCGCCCGAACCATACCTTGGCCAAGCCTATTTCGTGCCGTTTTGGTCGGCAAAATTGCGCGGATTTGAGTCAACATTTATTCCGGGGTATCGGGGTTATATCACCCTGGCCCGTCGGTCGGGCGAACTTGCATCGTTAAGCGCCCAAGTGGTTTACAGCAACGATGATTTTACTGTCAGATGGGGTCTTGATGAAACGCTTAACCATGTGCCGGCAGAGGGCGACAGGGGCGACGTTAAGGGCGCCTGGACGGTCTTTCACTATAACCAGGGCGCGCCGACCTTTGAGTATATGACTGTTAACGATATTGATAAGATACGGGACGGCTCAAAGTCGAAAACAAAAGACGGTCGGGTTATAGGGCCGTGGAAAGACCACTACAGCGAGATGGCTAAAAAAACGGTTATCCGCAGGCATATGAAATTGGCGCCGTTGTCGGTCGAGGATAACCGGCTTATGAAAGCAGCCCATGTTGAAAACCTTGCCATATCCGGGGAGCAAAGCGGGTTCTTTTTACCTGATACCGAGCCGACGGTCGAGATTGAAACGGAACCACAAACCGAAACAATATCAAACGCAGAACAATTAGAATTTGAAAAACTATGCGGGGAAGACCTTACAAGCCGAGCAATGGCTGAATGGCTTAATATTTGCGCCGAGGGTAACGGCTTCACGGTTGAAAAGGTCAAGGCCGAGGCCGTTAAAAACTGGGATAATTTTAAAGCTGGTTACGATAACTGGAAAGTTAAAAAAGCCAAGCCAATTAACCACGACGACGAAACGGCTTTTTTAAATGAGTGGTTTCGGCTCCGGTCCGGCTTTAAAGAGTATGTCGCCGAAAATATGTCCAGATTTAACGCTGCAGGTCCTATGCTACAGCAAAAAGCTAAAGAAAAATACGAACGGCTAACGCATGAAAAGTGGCCCGGAACAGAACAAAGTGATGGCGAAGTCAGCGAAAAACTGGCCGAACTTAGGCTAAAACATCCTGAGATTTACCGTAAATTAACAGGATCGCTTGATTATTCACCTGCGGACGAAGCCGAGGCCATCGATCTTATAGACAAAATTAACGTTATTATTGATTCGGAACAGGCTTAAAAATGAAATGGTTTCAGCATAGCGTAGACTCACACGATGACCCGGACATTTCCGACGCTATCGACAAGTTCGGTGATGCCGGGTATAGCGTTTTTTTTATCCTTTTGGAACTGTTCGGCAGGGAGTTTGATAACGTTAATAACGATAATTCGTTGGACCTTTCCTTGACGTTTGTTCGACGAAAGCTCCGCAAAAGCTCAACAAAAGTTCAACAAATCCTCAACTTCTATTCAGAACGGCAAAGAATTTTCTTTATTATCGATGGTGACATGTTAACGCTGACGATACCTAAATTCGTTAAAAAATCGGATAATTGGACGCGACGTAAAAAGAAAGACAGACCGCCAAAACTACGGAGTAACTACGGAGCAACTCCGTACATAGAAGCAGAAGTAGAAGTAGAAGTAGAAGTAGAAGTATCCGGCAAGCCGGATTTGCACTTTTCAAAAGCTATTAAAAAACGCGTTAGCGAAATCGAAACAGCCTGCCAGGTTATCGAAACGCTACCGCAAAAAATAGACAAATTTAATAGCTACGCATGGGTTCAATTTTGGAGCAATAAAAACGGGCATCCTGACGCTATGCTGGAAACGCTAAAAGAGTTAATCAAATATTGGAAAACGATAAAAACGCCCTGGGCCTATGCGAACAAAACAATGGACAAAAAAAACAAGAACTATAACGAGGCTGATTTTGTCAAACAGTCTGAAAAATTTAAAACAGCATGGCAGGCCGACTCTAAAGTTCAAGGGTTAATCGGAAACATGTTTGAGGGGTTGCAATGATACAAAACATTTTCAGAATATGGGTTATAGCTTTTTTAATTATGGTTGTGGGCGGTCTTTGGTTTGTTAATAAAAATTTAATCGCATTAAAAAACGAGAACTCATGTGTGACTGAAATTTATCATGTCCACGAACATTATAACGATTTTACAATCCTTGAAAAGGACATGGAAAAAATGGGGGTTATCTTAAAATGAAATCAGCAATCGGGATCGATCCAGGTAAAAGCGGATACGGCTTTTTATTATGCGAGGACAATCACTATGAGTTTTTCGGCTGGCCTGGATTAAATCTGACATTTTTAATTTTACAGCGCTGGCAAGCTAAATACGATATTAAAACAGCCGTTCTCGAAGACATTCCGACACTACCGGGAAAACCGGGCTTTTTTAACAATACAAAATTAAACCGCAATTTCGGACAATGGGAAGGGCTTTTAATGGGCGCCGTTATAAAGCGCGATTATGTAAAGCCGAAAGAATGGCAATCAATTCTGTTACCGGCAAGGCCCGGCTGGACCACGACAAAACATCGCTCTGTAATAACAGCGCAAGCGTTAATTCCGGGCATCGACAAGCATGTTCATCTTAAAAAACATCATAATATAGCGGATGCTGCATTGCTGGCATATATAGGGCTGAACCGATGACAAAAAAGCCAATGACCCAATCGCAATACGACGGCAAGCCGAAACAAGAGCGCGGCAAGTCGGCAAGCTATCAAAATCTGTATTCGTATAAATGGCGGAAATATAGCGAACGCCGGCTTATACAATATCCCATATGCGTACATTGCCACGAAGCCGGCCATATACGCAAAGCCGAAGTAACGGACCACATACAACCACACAAGGGATCACGACACTTGTTCTGGAAATATAAAAATCATCAATCATTGTGCAAGCGTTGCCATGATAAGAAAACTTCAACAGAGGGGGCATTCGGAAAATGACTTTTTTAATTCTTATAGCAGTTATCTTTTTTGGCTCGGTTGTGTGTAGTTATCTTGATAAAATACTAAGCAAGGCCGAGGAAATACGCTGCGGTATTATCGATGTCGAAACGATCTGCGAAAATATCGAATCTAATACGTCGACCTATTGAAAGGGGGCATTCGGAAAATGATAGCAGAAGAAATAGTAAGCATAGTATGGCGGGGCATTATAGTGGGCATTGCGTTCGGGTTTAGCGCGGGGTTTCTGGCTGGCTATATCTTAAAATCAATGGGGGGATAATGAAAACATTTCATTTTAAATGCGAACATACGTCAGATGGCTACAAGCTGGGACGATACGGTGCTTGCTGTAATGAGTGTGGCGCAAAGATGATTTATTCTACATCACATTGTGTTGATTGCGGAGTACAATATCGCATGACGCCACGGCAGGGCAACAGGGTGCGGTGTGTCGATTGTGCGACGCTCAGAAAGATAGAGTATAGAAAGCAGGCTAATAAAGCATGGCATCGCAAGACCCGGTTCCGGGCGGCACAGCTAACGCATAAGGTCGAGCGATACAATATATTCTTTGATGCTAAGAAACTATTCAGCGCGCTGATATTGAACGGTGCGACGATCATGGATGATCGGGTTTGAGGGGGGGTAATTGTGAATCGATACAGCATACAGCAGGGAGCGATAATAAGATCGTATCCCCACTTGTCGTATGAGGGAAAGTTATTACACAGGGACGACCACGGCGAATGGGTTAAGTATGAGGACGCTGTCGCGAGGATTAAGAAAGCCAATGAGGACGGTTATCGTACAGGATTTAATAATCAGAGGATACCAAAGGATAACGACCAGTTGGTGTATGAGAAAGGTTATAGGCATGGCTCATACGATGAACGCCAAAACCAGCGGGAAAAACTTGGAGGGCTGGAATGTAATTGTGCGGAGATGGCCGGTCCAGATATTAAAGGATATTCTTGGGGCGGCGATGATAGGTGGATTTGTCCAGCGCATGGATACAAGAGGCGATAACAGCGAGGGGGGAGGGGGGTCAACTCTCTGAAATCCTTAGCTTTCACGAGAGATCG
>JAAEQF010000462.1 GCA_024231695.1 FCB group bacterium | reverse complement strand
GATCGATGACTGAATATTATCTGGAAAACTCTTATGGGGATTTCGAGGTCGTCGGCGATGTCGCCGGCTGGTATACGGCTGCCAATAATGCCTCATACTATACCAATTACTGTGACGAGTCGCATGGGATGGGCAGCTATCCCAATAATTCGCAGAAATTGATTGAGGAGGCGGTTGATGCCGCCGATGCCTCTGTCGATTTTTCGAATTACGACAATAACAACGATGGGTTTGTGGATGGCCTGTTTGTCGTTCATGCCGGAACTGGTTACGAGGATTCAGGCAATGATTGCGAAATTCATTCGCATGCCTGGGGAATAAATTACCGCTACCGTGATGGGGTCGTGATTTCCGGTTTTTCCATCGAACCGGAAGAAGAGCATATGGGCGGCCTGATCCCCATTGGCGTCTTCTGTCATGAATTCGGCCATATGCTGGGTCTTCCCGATTTATATGACACCGATTATTCTTCAAGCGGCATAGGTCGCTGGGGGGTAATGGCCGGCGGCAGTTGGAATGGCAATTCGCGGATTCCGGCACAATTTTGCGCCTGGAGCAAAAGCCAGCTGGGTTGGATGACCCTGACCAATATCACCGCCAATCAGACCGATGTTGATATTCCCGCGGCTGAATGGAATCCGACGGCCTATCGCCTTTGGCGTGACGGCACCGTAGGCAATCAGTACTTTATCGTTGAAAACCGCCAGCGCGTCGGTTTCGATGCGGAATTGCCTGGCGAGGGTCTTTTAATCTGGCATATCGATCATTCAGCTGCCGGTAATCATGACGATTGGCATCCGACAGTGATGCTGGAACAGGCCGACGGTAAATTTGATTTACAGTACGATAACAACAACGGCGACGGCAGTGATCCGTTTCCCTATGGAGGCGTCGCGCCATATTTCCACGATAAAACAGTTCCCAACTCGAAGGACTATATTAACAACTCCACCGAGGTAGCGGTCTGGAACATCTCGGCCCCCGATTCAATCATGACCGCCGATTTCGATATTGAGTGGTCGCGACCATATTTTGAGTTGACCGGATACAGTTTCAGCGATGTCACCTATGGCGACGGCGATGGCTTTCTGGAAGAAGGGGAAACAATTGAAGTCACTTTCTCGATTGATAACGACTGGAAAGAAGCCACCGGAGCTTCCGCCTCACTGACCGTCGATGATGCCTTGTTGGCTATCTCCGATGGTTCCAGTTCTCTGGGAACTATTGCCAACGGCGGTTCGGCCGACAATGGTGGCGATCCATTTCTCTTTGACGTTCCGGCTGGATATACACCGCGCATTGATTCCTTCTTCATAGAGATAAGCTCTGATGGCGGAGCGTATACGACGATTATTCCTCTCGAACAGAATGTGGGTGCTACCAAGATTTTACTGGTTGATGACGACAATAACGATGATGTTGAACAATTCTATACGGATGCGTTCTATGATCGTCGTTCGCCTTTTGGAACGTGGGACAAGTATTCTGCCGGAGGACCCTCGCTGTCCGATTTGAGCAAGTATGAAGCTGTTTTCTGGTTTACCGGCGATTACCGTTCGAATCCGCTGACGACTTCTGATATATCAGCCATGAGCGACTACATGGATGGCGGCGGTAAACTCTTTTTGACCGGGCAGGGTATTGCCAAACAGCTTTCCACTTTCGATCCGACATTTCTTTCCGATTATCTCCGGGCCGATTATCTGCAGACGTTGATGATACCGCTTGTAATTCCCGAATCGGGTGGAGACGTTTTGGCCGGGTTGGACAGTATGGTTATTACCGGCTACGGTGGCGCCTCCAACCAGACTGCACCGGACTGGATTTCAGCAGTCAATGGTGGAGTGGGTGAAGCTCATTATCACGGTTCTACCGATTTATGCGCCGTTTCTTATGACGGCATCTATAAACTGGTGTTTTTCACATTTGGCTATGAAGCAATTATAACCGGAGATAGCCGCTGGGCGGAACGAGACTCGGTTTACAATCGGATCCTGGAATTTTTTGAGCTTAAGGAGGTCAGCCAATTTCCGGAACTCACCGATTTGGCAATCGGGCCGGGTGCGGTCATGAACATGACCGATCATACTCCGGATATTTCCTGGACCTACTATGATGAAGGATCACGTCCGCAGGAACAGTACCAGATCGAGGTTGGTAGTGATGCCGACTGGACCGTGGCCGAGATGTGGGATTCGGGCCCGGTTTCCGGAAGCGGTACCAGTGTCACCTATGGCGGCTCAACGCTCAATGACGGGCAGACTTATTATTATCGAACACAGGTTTACAACGGCCTGCAATGGTCTAACTGGGAAACAGACCAATTTCGGATGAATTCGATCCCATCGACTCCGAGCGGGGAAACGCCCGATAATATGACTGCCGTCACGACCTCCACTCCGGCTTTAGGCCACCAGAATGCCAACGACGGCGAGAGTGATGTTCTGACCTATTCGTATGAGCTTTACAACGATGAACTAATGACTTCTCTGGTGACTGCGGCAACGGAGCAGCCCGAGGGAGTTGGATCAAGTTCCTGGACAGTTGATATGGTTTTGAGCGATGACCAGCAGTACTACTGGCGCGTTCGGGCCGATGATGGCCTGGAAAGTGGAGGCTGGAGCGACGGCGCTTCCTTCTGGGTCAATTCGGTTAATGAGCCACCGACGGCGTTCAGTCTTCTGGAACCGGCTGACGAAACGGTCATTATTGATGTTGTCCCGAATTTTGTCTGGGGAAGTTCACTTCCGGGTGATTTGATAGATGAGATCGCCTACAAGTTTATCGCGGCCACGGACAGTCTGTTCAGTGACGGCGACAGTACTGATGTTGCCGATACGACCTATGGTGGTTTTGATTCCCTGGCTTTGGGTACAACTTACTTCTGGAAAGTTTTGGCTCTGGATAATTTTGGTGGGGTTACGGCCAGTACTGAAATATTCAGTATCTCAACCTGGGTACCGGGTGATGCTAACGGCGACGGCGATATTAATGTCGGCGATGCGGTTTACATGATTAATTATGTTTTCAAGGGCGGAGACGAGCCGATTCCTGTGGGAGCGGGTGATGCCAACGGCGACTGTACACTCAATGTCGGCGACGGGGTTTACCTGATTAATTATGTTTTCAAGGGCGGCGATCCACCTATTGCCAATCCCGCCTGCGTCTGGTAACAGGCAGAGATAGTACTTGATATCTTAAAAAGCCCGCCTTGAAGGCGGGCTTTTTTGTTTGTACATGTCCTGCACAAGACAGGGGAGTAGGTTTCATAGAAATCCTTCAATTGCATAGCCAAACATGATTGAATAACTGGTTCCGTAACCAAAGCCCAAATACTCAAGGTTCCAATGCTTGACATTCATTTCTACAATCAATCGGTGGTGGGCACAGCATAATCCTCGGTTATAGTTATAGATAATGAAACTCAATCGTAAAGCACCTTCAACACCCCATTTATATTTGAATGGCTCTGTTATATTATTAAACCTGTGCTCATACATTGAATATGAATGCGCTCCCAAGTAGGATGTGAATTTCATCCTCTTTATATCTAAGGGGGAATAGCCAACTCTTATTACCCTACCTGAAGTACGAATAGTCTTAAAGTCAATACTACCTGAAAGATCATGAAGCCCTCGTCCATGTGTTGTCAAATCTATACCGCCAAATAATATCTGTACTTCGGCAGCCAAGTCAGAATATCTGAAATTAATACTGAAATGTAACGAGCTGCCCTTCTCCACATATGATGAAATAGGTCCGGTTAATGAGTAATTTCCTCCATGAAGTGAAATACCAAAAAGCATACGATGATTGCCGCTCTCTTGTGATAGAGAATCTTTATTTTCGTCATTACCGACAGCATGACCAAAGGACAAAAGGGCTATTATGGCGAAGATTATGAATGGCTGATTACACCTCGATATAGAACTCTTCAT
>JAAEQF010000461.1 GCA_024231695.1 FCB group bacterium | reverse complement strand
CACGCTCACCACGGTAACCCGCGTTTCGCCGTCATGGGCAGCGTCAGCCATCCCATGGAGTGTAATATACTGCCCCGTGGTCAACCCATGCGCGACGTCAGTGCACTGCAACACGCCGCCGTTGTCGTCCGTGTCGGTTATCGCTCCGGTGGCGGACGCAAGAAACGTAAAACCATCGTTTACACTCCCCTCGGAAAATCCGATGATAGCCTGGTATACATCAACAGTCCCAAGTGCAATCGTCTGATTTGCTTCGTACATGTACATACTGGCGGTTTTGCTTGCCACCGCCGCTGCGCTACTACCACCGCCGCCGATTACACTCATTATGCGTCAACCCTCACAATTCCGTCACTCCCGACACACCAGATATAGACATCTCGCTCAACTGCCGAGTCGAGCCTGGTAAATTCATCCATTGTGACACCCTCTGCAAGTTTATCCGCAGCGTCGGGCGCCGTTTCTCCGGTGTCCCGAATCGTCTGAATGTATTGTGTGGGACTCCCACTCATTACATAAATATCCGCGTTTTTAGACCCGGTTACAATTTTAGTCCACTCCCCTGCGGGTGTGGCTACAATAACAGGATTAGCCATTTTCTTGCGCCCCCTCTGCGATATCGTGCACCGTCGCCGCAATGTCATTCACTACACGCAACGCGGCCTCTGTGTCTTGGGTCCCGAACTCTTTCTGGAGTTCCAACATCGGCCGGGCGGCCGCAGCTTTCAGCTGATTTTCACGGGCCAATTGTGCCATGACCTTGGAATGTTTCATCCCGGTTAATTCGCGGCAGGCCCGCGCATTGGTGACCCAACCGTTTTCGGTCATCTTCTGATAGCCGTTGGCCTGTTTAAGTATATCTGTTGACGGCTTAATCGCCCCCGACCAATCCGTCAATAACCACGCGCCATAAATATCATATTTGCTCGGGTCTCGGAGCGACTCCAAAAAACCTCTAGCTTCGATTCGTTGAGAGAGTACCTCGGACGTAAACCATTCCGTATAAATAATCTGGGGGAGTGACTCGCCGTATTGGGTGCGCTTCCAATTGAGAAACATCTTAAATTCGTTGATGGCCGCAGCCGACGCGCTGTAATTGTTTGAAAACGCCAGTGTCAAAATCTCTGGCGGTACCTCGTACGACCACGCAATCGCGTTGATCATTGCCGCCTCGAACGGCGCGAAATTTACATCCGTTCCGGCTGTACTATGAGGGGTTGGCTCTTCACCAGGCGCCAGGCTATTGAGAATCAACCCGGGCTGACCGAACGCGTCCATTTGCACAGTGCGCGCAGACCCGTCACCGTCGGTGACCTCTAACGTATCTTTACGGGTCGCACCACCGCCCATGCCAAGCGATCCCAGTTTATCCTCGCCCTGTTTAATAAACATTGCGAGGATAGCGTTTAGGTTCGCTTTGCGAAGCGCGGCGTCTTTATATCTATCGACCTCTTTTAATGATTGTAAAATTATACTTAAGAGTGGCTCGCCCCGGACCTCATCCAGCCGCGTGTCGTTGCCGTAAACCAGCCACGCCACACGACGACCGGATCGGGGCCCCCACGCCGGGATCCGTTTGTATGTATTATCCTCTTGCTCGACCCAGTACGCAACTTGTCGGCCGCGCTTGTCCAGCTCTACACCGTGCTTGATTTTGTTTGTGCGCATGACGCCGTCATGCGGCGACTTTACAACACCGCCGGAAACCATCTGTATTTTCGGGAGGCCTGTAGCGGCATCAATATGCAACACAACTAGGACGTCACCTGATACAAATGCCTCAAGCTCGATCTGTCTTTGCAGCGCGCCAAACGTCCTCTTGTCCTGGTAGTCACACAGGCCAAGGGTTTTGGCGTACACGCCGAACCTGTTTTCGACAGTCTCGGACCAATCCGCTAAAGCGTAGGGTTCGAAGCCTAAGATCTCCTCATCGGGTGTCGCCTCTAACGTTAAACCCGTATTGATTACATTTGTAAGCAACCGGCTAATCAGGCCCCTTGCATAAGTGTTTTCACGGTACAGTTGGGCCGACCGGGCCCGGAGGGTCCAGTGGTCCATGTCGTAGGCCTTAGTCTCGCCAAAGCCTCCCAAAAATTTATCCCCTGTCCAGTCGTGAGAGACCACAGGGGGGTATATCATATTTGATGTTGTGGACGCAGAGATGTCAACCGCGTTCCGCGCGGACTCGTCACGGCCCCACAGGCGATTCCACAGCCCTACCACGCCGGCCGCCCCACAACTGTTCCGGTTCCGTACCGGCGTTGACAGAGAGTTTCGAGCCGTTTGTATAGGGTGTCAATCGCGGACGAGAGCACCGCAAGGTTGGACTGAGTTACAGACTGCGTTGTCTGGCCTGTGTTGAGTGTGTACGATTGCATCTGTCCCGCTGTGATAGCCAACTCCGCAGCGTAGTACGCATCAATCAACGCCTTCGTCCGCGTGATCTGCTCATCGAGGTATGTGTTATCAAGACAACTCACCTATTGATAATAGCTGTAAATTTTTACAACGTCAAACGATTCGCTATTGACTACCCCCGCAACAGATGTTATACGCGCGCGTAACGAAAACGACAATCATTAAAAGCCGTGTGATTTCAAGGAAATGAAAAATAATGCATTTTCCCTATTGACTACCCGCGCAACAGAGATTATATTTATATTATGAACAGCGCAGCAAACACTAGGAGAACGAAATGAGAGTCGCACTTTTACATAATCATTATAACGAAAAACAACTCGACGGAGTTATCGAAGAAATGAGAAACCTCGGGGCCCCCACTATAAAAGTTCTGGACCTTGGTTTTGATAACATGTACCAGGCACTCGAAGGCT
>JAAEQF010000460.1 GCA_024231695.1 FCB group bacterium | reverse complement strand
GGGCCGAGGAGATTCGCCGCAAGAACGAAAAGCAATAGTCAATTCATGATTGTCAGTTGGTAGGGCAGGAGCGGAGGGCTTTTTAATGCCCGAGACTCCTGCCGTTTTTAACACTTCATAGGCAGGTGTCTCCGACATGAATGTCTTCGACATGAATGTCTTCGACATGCATGTCTCCGGCACCTGCCCTACTCATTAAGTACTTGATGGCTGGAGATTGCCACGGGCGGAGCCCGTTTTAGACTGTCGTGTGGACAGGCGAAGCCTGTTTTTGGCTGTCGCGTGGATGATCTTAATTATTGTTGGGGCAGACGAGGGCACGCAAAAGCGTGTTCTCGGCTCGGGCTGCGCCCTCGCACCTAACAGGCGATGAATTGAGCTGGCAGACGGGGACGTCCGCCAGCCACGCGCAATGACAGGTTCGCGTAAACTAACCCACAGCAAGCTGTGGGCGACCCATAGAATGATTTAAAGCCGGGGCAGACGTGGCACGCAAAAGCGTGTTCTCGGCTCGGGCTGCGCCCTCGCACCTACAATAAAAGCCCCTGAAACAGGGGCTTTATAATGCTTTGGTATTTCTATCGGTCGAATATTATTCGACGACGGAGACTTTTTTGCGGTCTTTGCCAACCCGCTCAAATTTGACTACACCGGTAATCTTGGAAAAGATCGTCCAGTCTTTGCCGACGCCGACATTTTCACCGGCAAGGATATGCGAGCCGCATTGCCGAACGATAATCGTTCCGGCGTGTATCGCCTGGCCGCCATAAACCTTTACGCCGCGTCGTTGACCGTTTGAGTCCCGGCCGTTTTTGGAAGATCCAACACCTTTTTTATGCGCCATATCAATAACCTCGTTTTTTTCCGTCTCAACGTAAGCCCCGGATTATAACCCTTTATTCCAAAAAAGCAAGCTCTTTCTGAGGCAAAAGCCTCTTTTCACACTCGTGTGTCTCTTTGCTCGATCACTGACGCTATCTCGCCTTTCGACCCAAAATAATTGCCTTAAGGCTGGAGATTGCCACGTCTGGCACCTTCGGTGCCCTCCTCGCAATGACGGGTATTCTAAAACGCTTCCAAATAGAAGGGGCCGACGGGCTCGCCTGTTTTTGGTTCGGCTCGCTTCGCTTGCCTCACGGGGTTGACCTGCCTTCCGGTGGCTGTAAACTCCTCCAATATAAATAGGCCGGCTAAAAGCCGGCCCCTATTTATATGAAATCCTTACCGCCAGCGATAATTATCGCTGCCTCAGGAACTTACCGAATTCGGTTGTTTATCCGGCTGATCCTGTTTATCACCTCGCTTGAAATTGAATTCCAAGTTATCACCGTCTTCATTGACGGTAATCTCAAGTTCGCAATCACCGGCGTATTGCCCGCGCAAAATTTCCTCGGCCAGCGGATCTTCCAGATATTTCTGGATAGCCCGTTTAAGCGGCCTTGCGCCATATTGCGGTTCGAATCCTTTTTTAGCCAGCCAAGTTTTGCCTTCGGACGTGAAGTGGAATGATATGCCCTTCTCCGCCAAGCGGTTGGCCAGATCGACCAGCAGGATATCGATAATCGCCATGATATGGTCGAGATCCAGAGAATGGAAAATCAAGGTTTCGTCGATCCGGTTGAGCAGTTCCGGATTAAACATCTTCTTGAGTTCTTCGGTGATCTTCTTCTTCATATCTTCATGGTCGGCTTTGATCTCATCGCTGGCAAATCCGACGGTTTTTTCCTCACCGATTCTGCGGGTGCCGACATTGGAGGTCATGATCACGACCGTATTCTTGAAGTCGACTTTGCGGCCGAAGCTGTCAGTGAGCTGGCCATCGTCCATAAGCTGCAGAAGGATATTGAAAACCTCGGAGTGAGCTTTCTCGATTTCATCGAGGAGCACTACCGAATACGGTTTCCGACGAACTCGTTCGGTCAATTGACCGCCTTCTTCGTAGCCGACATACCCCGGAGGGGCGCCGATCAGCCGGGAGACGGCGAATTTTTCCATATATTCGGACATGTCGATCCTGATCAGCGATTCGACATCCTCGAACAAGAACTCGGCCAATGTCCGGGCCAGTTCGGTTTTGCCGACACCGGTTGGGCCGAGGAATAAGAATGATCCGATCGGCCGGCGGGGATCGCCTAATCCGGCACGGGCTCGGCGAATGGCACGAGTGATGACCGAAATGGCCTCATCCTGCCCGACGATCCGTTCCTTGAGCGATTCTTCCATGCGCAGGAGACGTTTGGATTCCTTTTCCTCAAGCCTGAACAAGGGAATACCGGTAATGTTGGAAACGACCTGCGCGATATCGTCGTCGGTGACAACGATTTCTTCCTCTTTGCGCTGTTCTTCCCATTCCTTCTTCATTTCGGCCAGCTTTTCCTTTTTGAATTTTACTTCATCTCGGAATTGAGCTGCCGTTTCGAAAGCCTGGTTCTTGACCGATTCCTCTTTTTTGGCCATGAGATCGTTGATCTCGTTTTCCAGTTCGCCGAATTCCTTGGGGCGGGTATAGGAGGCTAAATGAGCGCGCGAGCCGGCTTCGTCCATGACGTCAATGGAATTATCCGGCTGGAATTTGCCGGAAATGTAACGACTGGAGAGCTTGACCGCGGCGTCGAGAGCTTCGTCGGTAATTTTAATTTGATGATGCTCTTCGTACCGGGGCCGGAGACCGTTTAAGATCTTGATCGATTCATCTGCGCTTGGCTGTTCGACCATCACCATCTGGAAACGACGTTCCAGAGCGCCATCTTTTTCGATATACTTGCGGTATTCGTTTAGGGTTGTGGCGCCGACGCATTGCAATTCACCGCGGGAAAGCGACGGTTTGAAAATGTTGGAGGCGTCCAGCGAACCTTCAGCTCCACCGGCGCCGACGATAGTATGCAATTCGTCGATGAAAATGATAACATCTTTGGAGTTCATGATTTCGGTCATGACCGATTTGAGCCGTTCTTCGAACTGTCCGCGATATTTGGTGCCGGCTACCAGCGAGGCCATATCGAGACTGACAACTCGCTTGTTTTCCAGGGTTTGCGGAACTTTACCTTCGACGATACGCTGAGCCAAGCCTTCGACAATGGCCGTTTTACCAACGCCCGGTTCGCCTATAAGAACGGGATTGTTCTTTTTACGCCGCGATAAAATCTGGGTCACCCGTTCGATTTCCATGTTACGGCCGATAATCGGGTCGAGTCGTCCGCGTCGGGCCATTTCGGTCAGGTCGCGGCCAAAGTGATCGAGAGCCGGGGTTTTGGATTTGCGCCGTTTGGGCTTGAAAGACGAGGGTTTGCCACCATCGATATTGCGAATCTCGTCATAGACTTCCTTGTAATCGATTTCAAACATGGACAGCACCTGCGAGGCTACACCTTCTTCGTCCTTGAGCAGGGCCAACAGAATATGCTCGGTATCGATATCTTTGGATTTGAGCGCGCGGGCTTCCTGTCCCGAGACTTCGAGCGTCTTTTTGGCTCGCGCCGTCAAGGGCAGTTGACCCATGGTCATAGTGCCGCCGGCGGGTTGAACGACTTCTTCCACCGCAGTTTTCAATTCGTTGGGATCAAGACCAAGATTGGCTAGAACATCGACAGCCTGGCCTTCACCCAAACGGATCAGTCCCAGGAGAAGGTGTTCGGTTCCGATGTAGTCGTGTCGAAGTCGAGCCGCTTCATCCCTGGCGTGTTCAATTGCTTTGCGGGCCAATTCGGTGAACATCTCATTCATTGTATTTCAAGCCTCCTCGGTAATTCCTATGATAGTTTTTCCCTGACCATCGTGGCCCGGAGGACATCACGTTCTTCGGGGTTCAAGTCTTTCTCATAATATTTAACCAGATGCGCCGGTTGAGATAAAAGTAATATCTCATTTATGATCGATATCGGCAAAAAGTCGATAATCCCCATGGCTACACCCAGCCTTACTGCGGATAAAAGGTTCATGACTTCATCGGAGGAGAGAACCTTGGCATATTTCAAGATGCCGTAAGCCCGCCATATTTTATCACAAATATGATCGAAAGCCTCCTCCTTGAGCCGATCACGGGCAACGGCTTCGTCGCTAATAATAATACGTGTCACTCGTTCAATATCTTCCAAAATATCGGGTTCCGATTTTCCCAGAGTCCGTTGGTTCGAAATCTGGAACAGATTTCCCAATACATCGGTTCCCTCGCCATAAAAGCCACGTACGGCTAAGCCCATTTTATTGATTTTTTGAATCATCGAGTCAATTTCGCGGGTCAGGACCAATCCGGGCAGGTGGATCAGAACTGAAGCCCTGAGACCGGTGCCCACATTAGTAGGACAGGCGGTCAAAAAGCCGAAATCGCTGTCATAATCGTACTCTAAAAGGCGCCCGACTTCATTATCGAATTGGGCTGCCTGTTCCATGGTTCGATCCATCTCGAAGCCGGTGGTAATAGCCTGAATGCGCAGATGATCCTCTTCGTTGACCATAATGGAAACGTCGCGATCAGAGCCGATATAGACTCCGCAGCTTTGGAGATTCATCAGCATAGTGGGGGAGATGAGATGTCTTTCGACCAGGAAGTTGCTGTCGGCATCATCCACTCCTTCGATGCGGTAGAATTTTCCGCCATTGAGGAAATCGGAGCGTTCAACAGCCGAGTCAAAGTATTCGAGGACTTTTTCCCTGGTTTTCCGATCGGCGGAAGTGGGGAATTTCATGCCGGCGATATTGCGGGCCAACCGAATACGGCTGGATAGCACAACCAGCGACTCCTCGCCATCTCCGCTGAGCCATCCGGCTTGAGTTTTGGCAATTTCTTCAAACATTTTCTTTTTCCTTGCTGGCTACCAGATCGGCGTTTTCCTTGAGCGACTTGATTTTATCGCGCAGGTCGGCGGCTCGTTCGAAATCCTCATCAGTAATTGCCCGGTGTAATTCTTCTTCCAGCCGTTCCTGTTCTTTGATCGCATCTCCCTCATCGGACAGAAGCGGGGGAAGTTTCCCCCGGTGCAGGGATGAGCCGTGAATTTTGCGTAGCAGACCCTGAAGACGATCGCGGAAAGCCTGATAACACTGCCCGCATCCGAATCGGCCCTGACTGGAAAATTCATCGAAAGTCAAACCGCAGTTGGGGCAAGACAGATCAGGCGCAGTCATCGCCTTGGACCCTTTGGTCGTCTGCTGTTCCCCCATCATTTCGGCCAGAAAATTTGCCAGCGGGAAAGGTATGTTGTCCAAAGGAGAATGAAAACCGCGCTTGGCGGCGCATTCTTTGCATAGTTTTAGATCCACTTTTTCATTGTTGATAATTTTAGTGAAGTGAACCTGTGATTCTCTTTCTCCGCAATCCTGACATTTCATGACAAACCCACACTTTCTCCACTGTTGTGGCCAATCCGGTTGGGACCATTTTTCAGAGTCACAACCCGGTGAGCCATTTCGGCCAGCGGCCGATTGTGAGTGGCGATCAAAAACGTCGTCTGCCGGTTCCGATTGAGATCAACCAACAGCTTGTGTAGTTCATTACCGGTCTCGGTGTCGAGATTACCGGAGGGTTCATCGGCAATGACCAGTTCCGGTTCCATTGCCAACGCTCGAGCTACCGCGACTCGTTGTTGTTCGCCGCCCGATAATTCGGCCGGGCGATGGCCGGTTCTATCTTTTAAACCCACATCGCACAACAGAAGTTCCGCCCGACGTTGTGCCTCATCTGCCGATTTGCCGGCAATCAGAAGCGGCATCATAACGTTTTCCAAGGCTGTAAATTCGGCCAGCAGATAATGAAACTGGAAGACAAATCCAACATGGCGGTTTCTGAAAGAAGCCATTGCGGCCTCGGACAGCCCTGAATAAGCGGTGTCGCGGAAATAAATTTCTCCCTGATCTGGTCGATCAAGACCGCCCAGAAGATGAAGCAGGGTAGTCTTACCGACGCCGGAAGCGCCCAGAATGGCAATCATTTCACCTCGGGCAAGCTCCAGATCAATTCCCTGCAAAACGTTAATTCTCCCTTTTGGAGTGTCAAATCCGCGGTGCAGATCGCTCGACCGCAAAATGACCTCTCCATCCCCTTGCCAGTTGCTCATACCTTATTCACCGTGCCTTACTAGTATTGTCGCCAAATTTAGCCATTTGTTTACACTATCGCCGCCTGAGAGGGCTCATTTTCCTCGTAAAAAGACCAAACCCGACCATATTTCGTCGCCAATGTCGGCCGCTATTTCTAATCAATGCCTCAGAACATCCACTACCCAGAGCCGGGCGGCCTGTCGGGCCGGATACAAAGTGGCCAAAAAACAAAGCAAAATCGCCGCGAAACCGACTACCAGAAAATCAAACAGGCGTATATCGATCGGCAATGAACTGATGAAATAGATTTCCGGCGGAAGCGAGACAACATCGAAACGAATTTGCAGCCAGCAGAGAAAATATCCCAAAGCACAACCGACCAGACAGCCAACGACACCAACGACAATCCCGATATACATGAATATTTTCGAAATCGACCGTGGCACCGAGCCCATTGTTTTTAAAATGCCTATCTCCTGCCGTTTTTCCATGACGATCATAACCAGCGTCGAGATAATATTGAAAGCTGCCACGGCAATGATCAGCGAGAGCGCTATAAACATGCCGATTTTTTCTAATTGCATCCAGGAGAAAAAATTCCGATGCATCTGTTGCCATTCGATGGCTTCATACCTTTCGGCAAAACTGCGGTTAATATCCTCGGCCACAATATCGGCGGCAAAGATATCTTCCGTTTTCAGATGAATGCCGGTCACTCCGTCGATTTTGAACAGATCAGCGGCGTCGTTTATATCGATATAAGCCATCGAAGCGTCATACTCGTACATTCCGGTCTCAAAGATGCCCCTGATTTCGAAACGTTTCATACGCGGTTGAGCACCGGCCCGGAGCTTTTCGCCCCGCAATGAAAACAGCACCAGCGCTTCGCCGGTGATGACATCCAGTTGGTTGGCCAGGGTGCGGCCGATGATGATACCGGCTTCGCCTTTGTCGTTGGCCTTGAGATTGTAGCTACCCGAGACCATTTTTTCCTTCAAGCCGGTAACTTCGTTTTCCAGCTCTGCATCAATACCGCGGACGACAATACCGTCGCCGGCTTCATCAGATGCCACAGCGGCCTTGTAATAAATAAAGGGCGCTGCCGCAATGACGGTTTCAACCTCTTTCAATTCGGCCAGGGCCGCATCCGGGTCGGTCAGGATGTTCTCGAAGCGTGGAAAAATAGTGATATGCGAGGTCACGCCCAGAAGCCGGACTCGAACCTCCGATTCGAAACCGTTCATCATCGACATAACCAGAATAAGGGCGGCCACGCCGACCACCACACCGCCGATGGAAAAGATATTGTTTACCGAGATAATCGAGCCTGAGCGCCGCGACATCAGATACCGGCGGGCGATAAACCATTCATATTTCATGGTTCCTAAATTCCCTGTCTTCTTCCCTGTTGTCAACCGGCAGAAACGTGGGCCAGATTAGACCATTCGGATCGTGACCGCGCGTGGCCGCCGGCGTTTTCCATTGATGCTATTTATTACAAAAAACCGATCTACAGGTTCGTTTTATTCGGTCTTATCTTCACCAGTGAAAGTAATGCCTAAAGCAGCCGAGCCCTCTTTCTCCGGTTTCATCTGGGGGAAGAAAATCACGTCGCGGATCGAATGTTCGCCGGTCATGATCATTACGATCCGATCGACACCGATTCCCAGCCCGCCGGTAGGGG
>JAAEQF010000459.1 GCA_024231695.1 FCB group bacterium | reverse complement strand
TTTACATTTGATTTCTTCCTTATACTATCTTCAAATCTGCCGACATAGGGCCCATAATTTTGACTTCCGCATAACATCTTGTAAATAAACATAATTTTTTCTTGGCTAAATATTTTTATGTTTTTTGTCTCTTCCCCGCCAAAATGGCATAGCCATTGCAATCCTTCCAAAATACCGGATGTCAATATCCAATAAATTCGAAAAGGAAAGGGTTGTACAATGGAATTCGAAAAAATGGGATTTGATTTGACCATGATGGCTTGGGCTGTTATGGGAAACGCCGGCTTGATCACCCTGGGGGCGTACTTGGTGGCCCATCTCTCAAGAGTGATTGAACGGTGGGAAGCAGGGCAGGCGGCTGGTGATGCCCATAATACCGCTGCTCCAACCGATAATGAGCATGATTCTCTCCCGACGGTAACTCCTCTGAGAGGTAGTCGTTCTGGGGAGGATAGTCAGGCAGCAGTCCAGTACCTGCATTACAGTTCCGAAATTCCCCATGTTGCCTAGGAGGGTGTCGGAAAACGCCCATCTGCGGCGTTCCAAGAATTTTACAGGCCCTGCAACGTACTAAAAGTACGCTTCACGCCTGAAAAATTCTCGCGCCTTGCATCTGCACATTTTTCGACACCCCCCTCTCTATCGTTGTCTTTGTCTCCTGTCCGCAGGTGAACCCGTCGGAAAATGTCCATGTTCTTCGTTGCGTTTCAACGAAGAATAAGTACGGCCCACACCAGAACATTTTTCGACAGACTACGGGAATCAGGGTATTCCGGCTGGCTCCTAGACACAGTCTAACCTTGACCTCTCATTTTATCTCATCTATACTTTTAGCCCTGATATGGCCTTTGATATCAATACTGGGCAAAGGTAACTATTCTCAGTCAGCCTCCTTGCGAAACAGGCTTGATTTATATGTGAGTAAAATGATGATTACAATTGTCGATTACAACGCCGGCAATCTTCGAAGCGTCAAACGGGCCTGTGACGCCGTAGGTATTAAATCGGTGTTCACCCAAGATCCCGAGGCCGTCACGCAGGCAGAGAAAATAATCTTTCCCGGCGTAGGAAACGCCAGGAGTGCCATGGAGACCCTTAATAATACCGGCCTGGCCGAAGCCATGCGGCAGGCCTTTGATCAAGGCGTGCCGATTCTAGGCATCTGTGTCGGGGCCCAGATTATTTTGGAGCACTCTGAAGAAGGGGATACCTCCGGTTTAGGCCTCCTCGAAGGCCGAACCCGCCGGTTTCAACTTTCCGACCCGACTTTAAAGATACCGCATATGGGTTGGAACGAAGTGAACGTGGCCCGTCGCCATCCCTTGCTCGACGGCCTGGAGCCTGGCGATGAATTTTACTTTGTCCACTCTTATTATCCCGAGCCGGTTGAAGAAAATCATGTTTTTGCCACCGCAGAGCATGGTCCTCGGTTTTGCTGCGCCTTAGGGCGGAACAACCTTTTTGCCACCCAGTTTCACCCTGAAAAAAGCGGCCGGCTGGGCCTTGCTATGCTCCAGCGTTTTGCCGAATGGGATGGTTCATCATGCTGAGTAAACGTATAATCGCCTGCCTGGATGTTCGTGACGGAAATCTCGCCAAGAGCATCAAGTTCGTTAATACCAAGGATATCGGCGACCCGGTTGAAAAGGCCCGTGAATATTATGAGGACGGCCTTGATGAGCTGGTCTTTTATGATATTACCGCTTCCAGCGATAAGCGTGATATTATGATCGACGTTGTCGAAAGTGTCGCTTCTCAAATCTTTATCCCCTTTTCCGTAGGCGGCGGGATACGGTCCGTGCCTGATGCCACCAAATTGCGTTTGGCCGGTGCAGAAAAGATAAATGTCAATAGCGCGGCCGTCAAAGATCCCGAGCTTATCACCCGGTGTTCCAAAGCGATTGGGGCGCAGAGTACAGTGCTTTCAATGGATGTCCTGCAGGTCGAAAAAAGTGACGCGATTCCTTCAGGCTATGAAATCGTTATCAACGGCGGCCGCACCCCGATGGGGATTGATGCCCTGGCCTGGGCAAAGCGCGGCGAAGCCCTCGGGGCCGGTGAGCTCGTTGTCAATTCCATAGATGCCGATGGAACCCGCGAAGGGTATGAGATCACCCTTACCCGGATGATAGCCGAGGCCGTTAATATCCCGGTCATTGCTTCCGGCGGCGCCGGTAAACCGGAGCACCTGTACGAGGTGTTGACAGACGGCCAGGCCGACGCGGCCCTGATCGCCTCAATGGTCCATTACGGTGAATACACGGTCAGTCAACTGAAGAAGTATCTCCACCAGCGGGGGATTAAGATACGCCTCAAATATTAGGAGCTATCGGAGAATATCCTCTGCTACGGCCGGCTGCAAAACCCGCAGGGCTGCGTTGGCATAGCCAAAATCTCATCAACATGGTATTTACCCAAACGTAGGGGTAGACCTTGCGTCTACCCAGACTGCGTGCCGATCTGTATCAAGAGTTGATACATTTTCAATTATATCCACAGTATGGTGATA
>JAAEQF010000458.1 GCA_024231695.1 FCB group bacterium | reverse complement strand
GGCCGACAACTGATTGGTGCGTCTGTCCACGGGCATGGTTTCGGAGGTCAGGTGACAACTGAAGCAATGGGAATTGGCAATGCTTTGCTTCTCCCCTTCTTCGCGGATGAAACGATGAGCAACCAGCATACGAACATTGTTTTTACGCGAGAGCAGAAGTTCGGCATTGCTCTGGATATCCTGACGGTGAATGCTGTAATCGGCCCCGGAATCGGCCAGATCATGAGTCAGGAATTTTCCACCCGGTTTGCCGATCCATTCGCGAGCCTCTATGTTCTGCAGAAGGTCCTGACCCAATTGACGAGTCATCGACCGGTAGCGAACATCGGCTTTGAACTGATCGCCGACCACAGTATGCATACGACCCTCAGCATTATCATGGTCAAAATAGTGGCCGCTGAGGTCGAAGGTACCGTTCTCGTTACGGGAGTAATATTCAAGCTTGAATTCCGGAAAGACATCGTCCGCAAGCAAGCGGTATTCGCCGACCTTTTTATTGTAATCGGCAAAATCGGTATAATGCGCGCCCAGCCAGACAGAATAACTGTCGGTCGCGCCATCGGTCTCCGTTGCAGCCGCCGAGGCTGCAAAGACAAGCAGAAGGCCGACGCTCAGAAATAGCAATATGCGTTTCATATCCTTCTCCTTATCTGGTTAATCCGTTGCCGCCGGTGGACATCGCCTGCGACGGATGATCAGTTCCGTGAACGGCCGTATGGCACTGAGTGCATTTGGTCAGCATGCCTTTTTTCCAGGCATCCGGTGTCGATACCCCTGCCCGTTCCGGAGCAAGGGGCGGCGTAAATTCACCGTCAACACCCTCGACCGTGGCATGGAAATGCATGGCATGGCAATTCAGACAAAGCGACGGTTCGTTCTGCTTGAGCAGATTGTCGGCTACGGAACCATGGGGCGTATGACAGATCATACAATCCTCGGCGGCCGGAGCATGCTCAAAAACAAACGGCCCTTCCTTGTCGGCATGACAGGTGAAACACAATTCCTTTACGCCTTCGCCCATGGCGAATTCAACCGTGCCGCCATGCACGTTATGGCAATCCAGGCAATCAATCTTTCCTTCGGCCACCGGGTGATGCGAGGGCATATAAGATGAAGCCCGAACCTCACTGTGGCAATTATAACAGAGTTCGGGAGATGACTTTTTAACTATCGCCTTTTCGCCATGTACGACATGACAGCCGGCACAGGATACATCGGCGGCATTATGTTCCGAAAACGCCCAGTCGTCGAATTTGTGGCTACTGTGACAACTAAGGCAGGTCTCATCACCATCCATCTGGTCGTGTCCCGCCGGATTAATAATCAGCGCCGGATCCTGGTTCTCCATGTGGGCTTCCCCCGGCCCGTGGCAGGATTCGCAGCTGTTATCCGCGGCAGATGTTTTGCCAAGATAAACGCCATGAGACGTTTCGACAAAAGCTTCACCGATTTCATCATGACAGGAGGTGCAATCTTCATTAGAAACTGTCGCCTCGACTGTCCCAGTCATGATAAAAATCATCATCAGAATTATCGAGAGCGCCCCAAATCCCTGCCATGACCGCTGGTAGATTAACGGTTTCATGGTTCTCCTCGTCCAAAACAGTAAACGATTACTCATTCTATCTATCTTCATCTTCTTCAACTTCGCTTGTCATGCCCCATCTTCAGTCCTTGCGGCTGTCACTGCCATCAACCATCAGCCCATCAATGAAAATAGGCACATTGTTGGCGATGACCTCCTCGGGCTTGAAGCGTTTCCCCTGAAATCCCTTCCAAAGCGAGGCGCCCAAAGCACATTCAAAGACCATTCCCACAAAACAACGAGCTGTGATTTCGTTGTTTTTCTTCTTAATTTTTCCTTCAGAAAACTTCTTATTAAGTTGCCCCATTAAAAATTTTACATAGGGGACTCTTAATTCACGGAAGATTTTTCTGGCCTTGCTGTGGTCATGCAAAGCAGAATACAGGAGCAGCCTGTACAACTGGTGGTGGGTATTTAAAAAACCGAGAATATGCGAGGCCAGTTCAGTAAAAAGAGTCCTGACTTCCGGTTCCTTGTCCAGCTTTTCAAACAAGCCATCATAACTCATGAACAGTTTAATGGAATCCAAGACCGCATCGTAGATGGCTTCTTTGGAAGCGTAATGGCGGTATAGAGCCGGTTCGGAGATACCGCAGGCTTTGGCCAATTGTTTGATGGTTACGCCATCGTAGCCGCTTTGGCTGAAGAGGCGCATGGCTTCATCGACAATCTGTTTTTTTCTATCCATTTCGTTGAACCCGTCCTTATCTGTAGTTAGTATTAACTAACATTGTTACACATAAAGCAAGGAGAATATTGTGAAATAAATAACTTTCTTCCCGCTATATACGCATTATACCAAAGACTTTTCGTATTAACAACTAATAGTATAATTTCGATAGCTAGCCGTTAAAGCCAAGTCATACCTGTAGATACGAAACTCGGTAGTAATCTACGGCAGACCGTAGCGGTTTCAGCTGGTGGCTAATCCTTCTATGTCATTACAACAGGTTTTAAGAAGACGGTATATTTTATACTTGTGGGGTTTTGACCACCATCGGTTTATTGACGGAGTTCCAATAATCGGCCTATCCAGGTTTATAATCTTATTTTACCGAGTGTAGGATTGACTCCTGCACTCGGACCTGAGTTGCTGCATCCCAACAACCATCCCTGGCAATCAGGATTTAGCCAATGTCTGCGTTAAAATGCCGCCATTTCCTCCTCTTCCAGAGGAATAACTACTTCCGGGTCTGAACTTGTCGAAGTCCATGTCAGCGTATTTGCAGTTACTGACTTTGTGCTCTTCCGGGAACAAAAAACAGCCAAAACCTCTACTTATCAATTGTCTACTTGACAGGGAAGCTTACGACCCCCGCTAATTTAAAAAAGGGCACAAGGCCCCGGTTTTGCCGAAGCTTTTTATTTATAATTTATTAGTTAGGGGTATATACCAGACTAATCTCATCCTGTATTCTCTTTTTAATCATTGACTATTGTGCCTATTTGTTTATTTTTTAATATAATCAGTTGCGGGTGACTTAATGGCCTGCAATAATGAGGTTTGTGCTGATTTGGGCAACGGAATGTTATGCTGCGATCTCGCAGCCCAAAGGTATTATGAAGAAACTATATAAACATTATTTTGACTTAATGAGAAGTTAGTTATGAACTCCAAGGAAACAGAATTTAATGCTCTCAGAGCAGAGATGCTACACAGTGATCGTACCTGCCTGTTAATTATGGGTTATTTGATTTCTATTACAGGAGCGGCTGGTACCTTATTCATTGAAAAGGATATGGACTTCGCTGGGTTTATAATTGCTCCTATATGGATAATTGCATTTTGGTATTTCTCTGAAAAGAGATTTGTTATAAAAGCCCTGGGAAAATATATTGAATTAGAAATCGAATCCAAGTACCAAAATAACTATGGGTGGCAAAAATACAGAGAACAACTCCGTGAATCCCCTGAACCCCGTTCAAAAAATCTGCTTCGAGGAGGAATTCCTTTTGGTCCATACCAGTTAGAAAGCTTTTGCACATTGTTTGTAGCAGTTGCAATACCAGTAATCGGTATAGTTTATAGGTCTTGGTCAGTTAGCTCTATCTATTTTATTTCAGGCATAGTGTTTTTTTTGATTGGAATATCGATAGTTATCAATTCAAATATAAAATACCGAAGGCTAAGCAGTCATAATAAGACTAATGCAGCCGACGCAAAAAAACCACGCGGCTGATTAGCGTCGTTAGTTGTTTTTCCGACCGAAAAGGAAGCAACTGCAACTCGACCAATTTACGTGCAAGGAGATAAAACAATGGCAAACATAGTTATCTGCGCAGATGGGACATGGAACCGCCCGGAAGAAGATGTTGAAAAGGATTTTCCGACCAATGTACTGAAACTTGCTCGAGCCATCAGACCTTCTGCCAACGGTGTCGAGCAACATGTCTTTTATGATTGGGGATTGGGTTCATATCACAACAGCTTGAGCGCTGGCGCAACTGGCCGCGGCATTCATAAAAATATCCTGGACGGGTATCGCTATATAGTTCAGAATTATGGAACCAATGACAAGATTTTCCTGTTTGGTTTTAGCCGAGGAGCCTATACTGTAAGGGCTTTGAGTGGCCTGATTAACAACTGTGGGATTTTGAAAAGACCTGATGCCAGTCTTATTTGCGAAGCCTGGAAGATCTATAAAAGCCCACGAAGGAAAAACCACCCAAACGGTGAAGCGTCCAAGCTTTTTCGAGACAATCACTGTCACCCTTCCAGAAAAGTGCATTTTATCGGCGTATGGGACACGGTTGGAGCCCTAGGAATCCCTTTTAGCTTGATGGGGCTATTCGAGAGCCACGATGAATTTTATGACACCAAAATGGGTCCAAATGTGTCGATTGCCCGGCACGCATTAGCAATTGATGAGAAACGAGAAGATTTCAAACCGACGATTTGGAATCCTAAATCGGGCGTCGATCTGAAACAAGTCTGGTTTGCTGGAGTTCATTCTGATGTTGGTGGTTCATACCCATCCGACAAAAAGACAGGAATAAGGGCGTCAGATACACCACTCGCGTGGATGTTAGACGAAGCGACAAATGCAGAATTGAAAATCGAGCCACACATAAGAAACTCCCTGACGAACGGCGCCAAGGGGAAATTGCACAAATCCCGCAAGCATGTGTACCGATTAAAATCTCCCCTGCATCGACCACTGATTATTGATGGCAACCCCACTAAAATACACCCCAGTGTCAAATCCCGATACAAAACTGACAGTAGCTATCGGCCGCCGCGATTGAGAAAACTGGTTGAAGAATTAGGATGGGATAACCTGGATGTGGGTATATGATTTTTGTAGGGCTCCGATCCCTTTAGTAATAGCTAACATCCGATTTCGCAACCAAAAGGCCCGTTTGGTGCATAATAAATATAAATGGAATTGAGGATATATAGCGGCTCTGCCAAATAGCTAAACGCGTGATACGGCGCCGTCCGAATTGGGGAACTCGGTAGCTAAGACAAATGAGTCAGTATTTCAGCTTCTCCACTGCACCAGCCAAATGATCGGATGCAAGATGGGCGTAAATCATCGTCGTCTGGATATCAGAATACTCCATGATGAATTCATGGCGGAGAGGCTGGGATTCGAACCCAGGAGGGGCTTTCACCCCTACACACTTTCCAGGCGTGCTCCTTCGGCCAGCTCGGACACCTCTCCGTCTGAGGCTCTAATATATACTGACTCTTTTGAAATTCAAGCTTTTTCTCCAGACTTTATCATCCCCGTCCTATGACTGAGATTGCTATCTGGCGGGCGTGGATTTGGAAATTCTTGGCTCTTTCATCGAGTTATTATCCATGACTCTGGAAAAATAGCCTGAACACAATTGAAATTACAAATCTGTAAAGCTTGAAGGAGAGCGTATTTTCTATCGAATAATGCTTTCAGCCGAAGTTGATTGCAGCCGCCAGTAAGCTCTTTCGATGATAAGATTTATTTCGAAACTCTTAAACGGCTTGGTAATATATTCATCAGCGCCCAACAAAAGCGCGTCCTTGACAGTAAAAGAATCACCAAAGGCAGTCATCATGATAACACCTAAATGAGGGGATTCCTGTTTGACTATTTTGAGCAGTTCGAAACCATTCAAACGCGGCATTTTGACGTCCGAAAGCAATAACTGATATTCTTTCTTTCGTAATTTATCGAGGGCATCCTGACCGTCAATAGCTGTTTCGACGGTATAACCCTCTTTGGTGAGAATTTTATAAAGAAGGTCACGAAGAGTTTTTTCATCATCGACGACCAGTATGGCAATCTTGCCTTTCATATAATTTCCTTCTGACAACAACGGAGGTTCTTATTTTATTAATCGGAAAAGGCCCGAAATAATTAAGTACTCCAGCCTAATCAGCCGCATTTTTCTTCGGCCAGATCGACCAGTTCCTGAATATACTGATCAAGTTCGACCGGCTTGCGCATTACTCGACATCCACCCATTCTTCCCGCATCCCGGATAAGTCCCTCAGTGGCATTACCGGTGACAACGACGACGGGCAAATGCGGTTGTTGCTTTTTGATCGTTTCGATAGCCTCCAGTCCTGACATCTCCGGCATGACCAGATCGATGGTTACAATATCGAACTCCTCGGTCTCAACCCGCTCCACGGCTTCTACTCCCCCGCAGACACTGGCCACTGAAAACAGCGGCGATGAATTACAGAAATCACAGAATACGTTTCTGACATTCTCCTCATCATCAACGATAAGAATTTTAAGCGGCTTGCCATTGCGTTTAATTAATAGTTCTTCAGCGGTCATGATCTTTGCTCACTTTCCCGGACATATTCGTTCGGCGCCGATTTTGACGGTCGAGCGGGCTTGGTTTTCCACCAACCGGCGGCAGTCGATGATATGGATGATTTCATCATCCTGTTGATAAACACCTTCCAGAGCCGGATCGGTTTCAAAACCCAAGGGCTTACATTCTGCCACATATAAGTGCGGAATACGCACTATCTGGGTCACGATGTCGGCCTTCACTCCCAGTAAATTACCGTCATTTTCAATAACCACCGCTCTCTTTGAGCCAGCGGTCGTTTCCTTCTCCGTATCAATATTTATATTGATCAGCGGAATGCTCACTACCTCGTATCCCGCCACAGCCGATAAAAACTCATCACCCTTCGCGTCGACTTCAATTACGGGAGTTTCAATGATCCGACGAACATAGCCGATATCAACGCCGTAATCTCTTCCTGCGGCAGTGAAGCAAACCAATTGTCTGAACTCATTACCGTTCCCCGGTTTATCAGCAATAGCGGGCGTTTGACCAACGTTTTTCATTGTTTCCATTATTGACATTATCTGTTTAACGGTTGACGACGTTTCATACTATTTATCGTCTCAACCAACCCCTGACTTAAATCATAAATATGGCCAAGTGCACCCTCTATTTCATCATAGGCACCGCGTTTGGCGATTGTCTCAGATGAAGCCGGAAGGCTATAGATCATCTTTTTGCGGCCCTGAAAGGCCTTCAAAATATCTTTTATCTTACTCGAGGTAATATTGATTTTGCTGATCAGTTCACCGAACTCTGAATCCAAGGCACCCAAATCCGGGTTTTTTTGCTTGGTCCTGGCGATCATGACAGCCAAGTTAATCGACTGAAGTTTAATTTCGTCGGTCAGATTATTTACTTGTTGAGTCAGCATTTCTGGCTGAAGGTCGGATCCCTTGTCGTTATCTATTTTCACAGGCACCTTTCGCCAGAAGTTCCTCGATTTTTTCTTTCAGTGGATTCAAATCCGATGATTTCATTATGTAGGCATCGGCCAGCCAGGTCTGAAAATCGGATTTATATGTGGAGTAGGCGGAATTGATAATAATAAAACAATCCCGGTACTTCTGACGGAACTTGTTGAGAAGTTCCAGACCGGATTGTTCGCCGAGTTCAATATCCAATATAACCAGATCGGGCTCGTGGGCGGTCATGGCTTTGGAGCCCTCATCAGCATCGGCCGCAAGAAACACTTCATATCCTTCGCTTTCAAATTCCTTTTTATAAAGCATACGGATAAAGGTTTCGTCGTCAATCACCAGAATCCTGGCCATGGCTACTCTCCTTAAACATAGGGAGTTGAATGTAGAGTACCGGTCCTCCCTCAGAATTTGATTCCAACCCCAAACTGCCGCCGTGGTACTTGAGCGTTTCTTCGGCAACAATTAAAGACAACCTTTTGGTGCTTCTCGTGGCGCCGAAATATTGTCCCAGAGCCTTCTCTATCGGTTCTTTATGTTTTTCATGTTCGGCAAAACAAAATTCCAAGCGCACACTGTCTGCCAGGGCATACGTATTAATCCCGGCCGAATCGCAAGGTAAATCCTGCATCAATGTCCAAAAAACCTGATAAAAGGCATGTAAGAGCTGATCAGGGTTTCCCCACAGGGCCAACGACGTTTCGGCCTGATTGACATGAAATTGACAGCTTCTCGACCCTAACCTCATCCTCAACATTTCAACCAGTTGATTGGTCAAGTCATTGAGATCAAGATTGCGGTCATGGGTTTTGGAGGCTTTCGAGAAATCAAGGACATCGGTCAGTACGGCCTCGGCCCGCTGAGTTTCGGAGATTATGATATTCAGATATTCAGAATCGGCTGACCCCGGCTCCAGGTTTTTACAAATCAGGTTGGCAAAACCACCAATGATGGTCAATGGATTACGAAGTTCATGAGCCACGGCCGAGGTTATCTCGCCAATGACCGACATCTTTTCCGCTTCAATAATCTGGTTCTGTGTTTCGGCCAGTTTGCTATTGGCTTGCTCCAGTTCCAGGGCTCTTTCCTTGATATCACGATACAAATACGACCGTTCGACGGCGGAGGCCGTTTGTTCGGCTATCAGCATCAAAAAATTTCGGTCATAATCGGTAATTTCCTCATGGGTAATGGCATTATCCACAATCAGCAGACCGATGGATTTGTCGCGCGATACCAGTGGCGTAACTACCACCGGAGCTTCACCAAGTCGATTCAGAAGTTGCGCGGCGCCTTTATCGATTTCCATTTCGGCATCGACAACTATTGAGGTTTTGGTCTCCATGATCTGGGCGAACAGCGATCCGTTATCAAGAGGAATACGCATATCACCGATCAGATCTGTCAGACTACGATTGGCCCGCTCTGACTCTTCCTGATACAGCGACAATATTTCGGTCAGGGAACGGTCATCGTGCTCAAGTGATCCCCAAATTTTCCCGGCTTCCTCGGCATCATTCGGACCGATAGCCAGCCGTCCGGTCAATTCCCCGGTATCCTCATCGGTCAGAAACAGAAAGGCTCGATTAAAGCCCAGCCCTTGGCGGGCGGTCACGCCGGTGAGGATTACCTTGACTACTTCCTCGGTATCCTGAGCAGAAGATACAACCTGGGAAATTTGCGCCAATACCGACAACTCTTCAATTCGATGGCGCAGATCCTGCTGACGACGCACCTGCTTACTGACATCTTCGATCAGCCCGATTACACCCAGCGTCCGGCCGTCAGCATCCTCGGCCCGGTTGCAAGCCAGACTGTAATAGGCGAACCGACCGGCCAGATTGGTTCCGGGAAAGCACTCGACTTTGAGCGATTTCTTTGTTGTTAAAATTTGAAATAATCTCTCGGTAATTTTCGGCGAAAAGAAAAACTCCAGATGCGATAAAGGCGGATCGATACCGTCATTTTCAGGAAAATAGCCAAAAATTTCCCCGGCCCGGTCATTCATATAGCTTACCCGGCCATTGGTATTAATAAAAAACAGCCCCACGGGATTGGATAGAACCAGATGTCGTAGCCCTTCCGGAATAGCCGGCGCTTTCTGATCCGTGTATTCCATAATTTGCATCAATCATTCCCCGAAGATTTGTGAATATTGAGCATAGTTATGCTGCCGTCATGCAAATAGTCTTCCGTCACCAGGCGATCCACTTTAAGGAGTTTATGAGTTATCAGAGAGATGCGTCGGGCGCCGTCAACAATGGCCCGGATCCGGTCAATCACGCCAGGCGGCATTTCCGCCACCTCCAGCTCAATCAACTGGGCATTGCCGACAATGATCGACAGCGGATTATTGACTTCATGACTGACCGAGACCGCCAGTTCGGCGACAGCAGATAGTTTTTCCTGGGCAATCAATTTGTCCTGGGCCTCTTTTAGTTCAGCCTGAGCCTCAATCAAAGCCCGATTGCGAGCCTCCAATTCCTTCTGATAGACAATCCTTTCAATCGATATGGCTACCTGATCGGAAACTACCTCAAGCAGTTTCTGACGATTCTCGTCGAATCCGTCCGGATCGGGATGGCTGAAACAGAGAACGCCAATCAAATTTCCGCCCACCAGCAGGGGAAGAATAAGGACACTGTCATGATGTTCGCGAACGCCGGAACGCCGTGAATCGCGACCCCGGATGGATACCGGTTCCTTCTGCTTCGCCACCCAGCCGGCCAACCCGGCACCTTTACCGAATTGCAAAAATTCCAAAATATTGACCGAACGGCCAAAGCTGGCCACTTCGTCGAGAACATCACGCTTCCGGTCCATTAGATAAAGTGTCGCAGAATCAAAACTCACAACCCGATTAATCATTTGCAACACTTCATCAAGCGTTTTTCTTCCAGCTGGTTTTTCGCGCAAAATCCGAGCGATGTCGGCCACCAGCCCCAATTTGGTCCAGAAACGCGATACCGGTTGTGAGTCCTTTGTCGTTGTCAAGTCTATTTGCCTCTCACGAACGATTTAATGTTAATCATGATCTCATCGGCCGCTTTCCGATCCAAACGGTCGAGTAGAGTCATTTTACCCATAGCCGACAGGTGCAGATCAGGGTCGCCGGGGTAATTCTCTCCTAATTGATTCTGCTGGGGACCATTGAGCCGCGTCTGGAGCTTCCACGAGCCGACTACTTTGTCACGGTTCAGATCCAACAGGCGGTAAACGCCTTTTAACCGCCCCTCGACAACGTACCGGTTAAGGACGAACGGAATAGATGTTCGTTTGCGGGTGGCGATGCGCCGATCTTCAATTTGCAAAAGAAGAATATAACGGCAGCCGGACTCCCGACCCCACTCAAACAACCGCTGAACATCGTAACGGAAATCGGCCGGAGAAGGAAAAGTACTGTCCCGCTCGGGGATCATTATCGCCATTCCGACATCTGTGGCTAAAGTTTGATGAAGTTTATCGGCCAGAGTGAAGTCGGGTATCTCTTGATCGACTTCATCCACAACCACGGCAATATTTCGGCTGGGAACCTGGGCCACGACCGCTCCGCTGAAAATCATTACCAGCAGTAACGAGACGAGCAACTTATTTGTTTTTTTCATCCGCTTTTTCATCCAGTTTTTTGGAATAGATATACTGATTCAAAAGCATCTGCAGCCGCTCAGTAAAAGAAGCCACATTTCCCGGCAATTGACCGATCTCTTCCTTGCTGATAATATCCCAAAGTTTTTCGCGTGTGACCGATTCTATGCCGACCAGATAGCCGCCGGAGTCGATATCGGTGCGTTTGACCACACCCAGAATATTCTCAATGGCTTCACAGCCTTCGATTTTCAAGGACATGGATATGACTGTCTTTTCCATCATCGGTTCGGTAGTGAACATGAGAATACCACCGGCCGAGATATTGAGAATTTCACCCGATCCGGCAGGACCATCGCCTTCGGGCCAAAAGGTTCCTTCGGCCGATTTCACTACCGTAAAAGTAATCGGTTCGACGATGTCGATACGGATAAAACGGCGTCGGTTGTCTTCCAGAATCTGAAAGGGCGGTTTGACTTCAAAATCAATCGTGGTTGTCGGGGGCAGCCCCTTCCCTGAGGTTTTACTGACTGGCATCACTCTCTCCTTTTATTAGATCCGCCGGATGACCCGATTAAACAGGCCTCCAGCTCATATCGTGTATTTCGGTTGAATTGGCGCATGATGGCCGGAATGACATTCATGGCAGCGGGTGAAAAATGTGTGGGTTGTTCCTCACTGGTAATAAACATGATACCGCACTGAAACAGTCCGCGACCGGTATCACTTATCCCCGACCAGCGGACCTGACCAAAGACATAAACCGGGCCGTCAAATGATTCTATTTGCAGATTTATCAATAGGTAGGAACCGATCGGAGCCTGTACTGAAGTCTGAATAAGAATGCCGCCACCGGAAATATCCACAGGCTGACATTGCCGCCAGGATACATTGGCCAGTCGTCCGCTGACAAGAGTAACATCGGAGACGGCCGCGTAGCCGACGTTGACTTTAAGAGGTAGGCGGGCAAAACGACGGCGGGTGGTCGGCCGGATACTTCCAGTAATTGAAATATAGCGGACTTTCTTATCTGAGGCATGGTACTCTCCCAAAGCCTCATAAAGAGTATCATCGATGATAAAATTAATAATAACTGCACCCGACTCCCGCAGGTATCCTTGCCCGGCTATACGCCGAGGCAGATTAATTTTTAAACGGTCGTTTTCAACAGCCAGTACTTTGGCGTTATAAATACTGCCTGCGGCCCCATCGGGAAGGCTGATAGTCAGATCAGAGCCGATTAGCGAGGAAATCCGGGAATACATCCAGGCTGACGATTTCTGACCGGCGGCCATTTCGGCTCGGGAAATCGTATCCATCTTTAGAGCAGTCCTTTCTGACGCAAAATCAATTGTTCGGCAAACAGTTCGCTGACCAGAAGGTTTTGTACGAAAGGAGTAAACTGTCCGGCCTCGCCCGGTATCAGCTTTAATTCGTGCTTTTTTAGATATTGCGGCAGGGCATCGCGAAGGATAAACTCGACTCCGACGACTTGCTTGTCGGTTGAGCTTTTTTCCGAGCGCCGACATACGGCGATCAAAAAACGAGGAATGTTCTTCAATCCGGAACCGGCGAAATCAAGAAGCAGGAGACTGCCAACGTCAATGTCGTCACCGGCGGCCGTCAAAAGTCCTCCGGCGGAAATATTCTGCGTTCGAGCGATAGTCATCGATTTGGCCAGAGCGCTCAAATCCGGGACTGCGCCGAGCGGTCGAGGCAGAAGATGGTATTTGAAAGTGATCATTTTTTCCAGACGGACAAATCTGCGTCGCTGGCGACGGCTGACCTCGCCCAAGTCCAACAAATACATGGCATCATCAGATTTGGGTTCGGTTTCTTTAAGCCGGGCGTTGAAGGCATAGGCCGCATCGCTACGGGTGAATTGAACCGCGACCCGGCGGTTATCGGCCAGCAATGATTTGCCATAGGCGAAAGCGGGTCGGCTGATAATCAGTCGGTCATTAGTAATATCTGACACCCGGCAGTTATAGACGCCTTCCTGTCCCTCATCGCCGACGACCAGCTGCAAACGCTCCCAAACGCGCAGGGGAAGTTCGACTGATCCTGTTTTCGTTGCTTCTTTCAATTATTTGGCCTCAGCTAAATTTTTCTTTCCCTGGGTCATCGCCATTTCCAGAATTTTTCGCGCCAGGGCGGTTCTGGTTCGGTCACCCTTAATCTCTTTGATAAAATCCTGACCCATTTTGATGGTTGTGTTGAAATACTGCCGGGCAGTATCATGGTCGCTCACCTGACGCGATAGTTCACCAATCAGGTATCCGGCTTGAAGGGACTGGTTGCCGTGCGATATTTCCCGCCCGCTTTCAAAGGCACTGATGTAGAATTTCACGGCCAGGCGCATGGCTTCGAATTCGTTGCGCGGCACGCCGTCCCAAACGCGAATCAGTCGATTAAGGAATTCATCGAAACCCTCGAATTCGAAAAAGTCCGAGTTGAAACCGCCGGCTCCTCCACCGGTAGCCAGTCGGGTTTCCCCCAAAAGCTTTTCCAGCTCATCAATGAATTTTTGCCCGTCTTCTTTCCGGCTTTTAAGTTCTTCCGCAACGGAGGTAAAGCGCTCGCGCATGGAGTCGTCGGGTTGCTTCTCAAAATGAGCGGTGACGGCATTATTGAGATATTCTATATTGCGTCCGAAACCGGCCATCCACGACCTTATATCTCCGACACCTCTTTCGATATCACTGATATGCCCCGGATCGACTATCTCCGTTTTGGTTTCGTCGCTGGAGTTACGATGACGGAACATCCAGGCAATGCGCAGATACAGGCGACCAAGATCGAGAGCGGAGGGATAAGCGTTAAGCTGTTCGTCGAAGACGGCCAGGAGCAGTTTCATTATAGCCGTTTCATCCGGGTAATTGTCAATATCCAGATGATCACCGACCAGTTTGACAAAGGAATTTTCCAGAGCCATGTTTCCCAGATGTTTTTCCTTTAGATTTTTCAACCGGTAGGTGGTGAAATTGTTGTCTTTGGCCCATTCGCGGTATTTGGCGTTGAATTCACGGGAATAGAAGCAATGGGAACAGGTCGCCGCAAAAAACAACAATGGATTGTATTTTTGGTATTTAGGATTGCGCCACTTTATTGTTGACGGACAGAAATCGGTCATCCGTTCCCCTTCGGTATAGGCACCGACTCGAATCGTTTCCAATTCGTTAACTGTGCCACAAATCGGGCATTCCAAGCGCGTCAGGAACAAGGGGGATTCCAAAGCCATTTTATAATCCTTTCAATATATCGGTGGCGATTATGCTTTACCGGCTACCGACAACATTTCCAATTCATTCTCGGTTAACGGCAACTGCCGCATCAATTCTCCATGAGACTTACCTTTGGCCAGTAATCTTTTGGCCTCCAGGCATATCGCCCGACGATCGGCCCGGCGAGTCGCATCGCGTTTCATAAGCGTCGGGGTGTCGTCGATCGTTGCATCCACTTTCGATGTTACCGTCTCTGAGATTCGGTTTTGATCGGCCAGCGCAATAAATTCCGTGACCACGGGCCGGGGCATAATTTCCGGTGTCTCTTTTATCCGTCCGGCGAGAGCATCATCAGTATCGGCCTTGACCGCTGCCCTGGACTTATCGATCAGCGTCCGCCGGCTAGTCACCAGCAGATAAACCAGCCCACCCACGAGCAGGTATCCGGCCAGATTCAATCCAAAGTCAATTAGTATGTCGGAAGAAAAATCCATTTCTCTTCGGCTCCCTCGTTTAGGCCTTCAGATCGAGATGTTCGGGATTCTCGCCATCCTGATCATCCGGCTGGTTTTTTTTGTTTTTCTTTTTCCGCTTCTCTTTATCTTTTTCCTCGTCATCTCTGATGATGACCATATCGGTTTTCTGGCTCTCTCGTGTCTTTTCCATATCGGCGGTTGTCTTCTCCTTGAGAGCATCGGCGGTCAGCCGCTGTTCCATCTCTCCGTGAGCCTTCTGGATCTGATTCATCCTCTCCGCGGCTGGCGTTTTCGCCAGATTATCCTGCAGAACAATGGGACGCATAAATCCTCCTCCGGCCGGTCAGGGGCAGATTTTACCCCAGGCCGAACTTTTCCCGAACCATACCACGCAGTTTAAGAACAGCTTTGGTATGAATTTGAGAGACACGCGATTCTGAGATCTTCATCACTTCCCCGATTTCTTTCAGCGTCAGTTCCTCGTAGTAGTACAGGGCAATGACCAGCTTTTCCTGTTCGGTCAGCTTTTCGATGGCTATGACCAGAAAAGCCTGAAGTTCGCTTCTTTCCAGTTTCTTGATGGTGGTGTTGGCCTTCTTGTCCTCCACCGTTTCGATGCGCGGTACCTGCCGATTATCCTCTTCCCTGAAAATCATTTCATCCAGAGACAGAAGCGAGGTCTTGGAAACATCTTCCAGGGCATGATGCAGTTCCCCGGTAGTAATACTCAGTGCGCCGGCCAGTTCTTCGTCGGTCGGCGGGCGTCCCTCGCGGTTTTCATATTCCAGCAGGGCTCTTTCGATTTCACGAGCCTTGGCCCGCGTGGAGCGCGGTACCCAATCAAGCGAGCGCAATTCATCCAGAATCGCGCCACGAATGCGCGGCACGGCATAGGTTTCGAATTTCACTCCCCGGGCAGTATCGAAATTGCGAAAAGCCTCGATCAAACCGATCACTCCCGTATTGATCAAATCACCAAGCTCCACCGAACGTGGGAAATTAATGGCCATACGCCCGGCTACGTTGCGAACCAAAGGCAAGTAACGGTTGAGCAGTTTTTTGCGCAGGATAGGATCCTGTCCTTTGAGGTACCTATCCCATTCCCGCAGAACCGCCAAATCCTTTTTGGACCGCTCTCTCGGTTTTCTGGTCTGGGTGACGTTGGTGCGACTCACACCTGCCACCGAACCCGTCTTCGATTTCTTTTCCTTAGTTGTTGTAATCATTTGTCCGCTATTCCTTTATATCGGCCTCACGGGCGCTGAATTAATTGTTTCCGGATTAAAACTTTCTGGAATTTCCTGACCCGACAGATGGTCGGCCAGGACAGCAAAATGCTGGTTGATGGTGCTTTGGGGGGCGCTGTCGGAAATACCTCTCTGACAGGCCACAGCCTCCACCAAAGCCCGGTCATATCCCAAATTCCCGAAAAACTCAGGCGAATTGTTCAAAAACCGATCGGTGATGGCGGTAAATTTGCGTCGTATATATCGAAGCTCCTCTTCCCGGTCTTCATGATTGACCAGAAGCGAGGCCAGAATATTCGTATTGTCACCAATGAGAACCTTGTATAGGGCGTAGCAATCGGAAATTGAGGTCAATTCCGGGGTTGTCACCAGAACGACTTCATCAACCGTATGCAATAGCAGATTGGTATGGGGCAAAATCCCGGAGGCGGTATCGATTATGACATAATCATAATCTTTGGCTAATTTGCGCAGGTCGCCCAGAAAGGCTGCCAGCCGCGGCATATCCGGGAAAGCGTTTTCGGTATTTCCGCCGGCCGAGGCCAGCAAATCAAAATTATCGGCAAGACTGACGACCGCTTCAGCAAAGCTAACTCGGCCGAAACAGATATCCTGCCAGCCATAATCCGGGTTGACATTACCCAGCAGATGCAGATTGCCGGTATGGAAATCTCCATCGAGAAGAAGAACGCGTTTCCGACGGGCCAGATGATCGGCCATATTATAGGAAATCACCGATTTACCTACACCGCCCTTGCCGGAAGCGATAGCCAGCAGCTTCGGTTCAGTCTGGTCGGCGGAGGAAAGTGCTGAAGTCAGACGATTATTCATGGCTGCCCTCCGCATCCAGACCCAAAAAAGTTCGGATTATCTGCCGCGAATCTGGGGCCAAATCGAGACACCCTGCTTTCCGACCGGTGCCCAGAATAGTCAAAGGCAGTCCGGTGTGGATCGAAGCGGCAATCATCGCTCCCAGACGACAGGTCTGATCGGTCATAGTGATGGCCAGTTCTGTCGGTTTGAGCGGGCGGTACGAACGCTGCATGTCGAATAGATCGGTGGACCGGAAAGTGGCCGGGAAAACGGCAATCACACGGTCCGGTTTGATACGACCAAGTTTTTCGGCGAAGATACTGATTTCGCTCCGATCGCGGGCATTCAGGGCCGGCGTGTCAATCAGGGTGACTTTATCCCGGCTGTGACGGTTCAAAAGCGAGCGGTCGATTTCACCGGGCATATCAAAATGATCGGCATTGAGCAGATCGGCGTAGGTCGCCAACTCCTCCGGCGCAGCCACTTTAATTTTATCCAGTGAAGTCAGACAGACCGGCAGTTTTCGTTCTCCGATTAGGTAACCGGCCAATCGTCCGATAAGTGAAGTTTTGCCTCCGCCGGCGGGTCCGATCACGGCGATCTTCTGACCGGTTTTGAAAAGATATGATCCCCGGCTTTTGGGTAATTGATCAACCAGGAGTTCGACGGCCGTACCGGCAATCGTATTGAAGTCATCGTCGGCTTCAAACCGACTGCCGATTTTTTCGGTCAGATCATAGGCCATCGTTTCCGGGATATCGGCCTGCAGAAGGGCGGAAAACAACCGTCCGATATTTCCGGGGAATGAGCTTTTGCGCACCGGAGTCTGGAAGATGTCAATAAGGAAATCGAGCTTCTGGACGATGGCATCGGCCGGTACTGACGGGCCGGATGTCACTGGCTTTTCCGCCGGTGCGACGGTTGCGGTGGCAGGTGACGAAGTACGCCCGGCCGGGTTCTTGTCCAAACAGGCCGTCACCTCGACTTTGGCTCCGGTCACCATTTGCTGGTCCTGTGGTAACCGCCGAGTTTTCAGAATCATGGCCTCGCCGCCTAAATCACTGCGCACTTTTTTCAGGGCGCCGGCGACGGTATCGGCCGTAAACGATTTGACTATCATTGTTCAACTCCCACGGTTTCGGCGGTCATTTCCACTATTCCGGTTGATATCACTTCCACGTCATGATGAATCTCGTTATAGGACATCACCGTCATTTGCGGCTGGGACGGTTCCATCAGGCGCCGAAAGGCCAGACGGACATTGGGCGAGGTCAGACAAAGAGGGTGATGCCCGCCGGCGGCCAGCACATCGGTTTGCTTGATCGTTTCCTGAACCAGCCTCTCGCTGATTTCCGGCTGGAGAACCAGCATGATTCCCTGCTTCGTATTCTGCACCGCCTCGGTCATCATCCGCTCAATGGCCGGTGACAGAGTGAAACAGTGAATCTTTCCTTCTTCGTTTTTCAGCATATCCGAAATCTGTCGGCGCAGGGCAATGCGGCTGTATTCGGCCAGCACTTCCGGATCCTTGGTCGTAGCCGCATAGTCGGAGATAGTTTCCAGAATGGTTCCCAGATCACGAATCGGAATCCGTTCACTCAAAAGTAACTGTAGAATCTTATGAATCGCCGGCAACGGCACGCCATCGGCCAATACGCCCTCAACCAAAGCCGGTTGATCTTCGCGAAGAGTATCCAACAAATGTTGAATATCCTGACGGGTGACGATTTCGGCAGAATTGGAACGGATGACCTCGGTCAGATGAGTAGCCAAAACCGAAGTCGGTTCTACGACCGTATAACCCTTAGCCTCGGCCGTCTCTTTCAAGCTTTGTATTATCCAGCGGGCTTTGAGACCGAAAGCCGGATCGATGGTCTCGAACCCTTCGATCTCGTCGTCGATATAGCCGGGATTGATGGCCATCAGTTGATCGGGCATCAATTCGCCTCGGGCAACGATCAGGCCTTTGATTTTAATGGCGTACTCGCTGGGCTGCAGCTGGACATTGTCGCGAATACGTATGGCCGGGACAATAACACCCATCTCCAAAGCCAGTTGGCGACGGATGACCGATATTCGATCCAGCAGATCGCCACCCTGATTGGCATCGACCATCGGAATCAATCCGTAGCCAATTTCCACTTCCAGGGTATCGATTTTGAGCAGGTCTTCAGTTTTCTCTTCCGGCGGAACCTCAGCCTGTTCTTCTTTTTCCTTTTTCTTTCGTTCGGCCTCGCTTTTTTTGCTTTTTTCGATAAGAAAGGCCAGCACTCCCAGAATGATGCCCAGTCCGACGAAAGGCAGAGTCGGCATTCCCGGCACCATACCGAAAGCGAAAATGACGCCCGAGGCGACCATGATGGCTCGCGGCTGGAGACCTAATTGCTTGGTCAGGTCTTTGCCCATATTATCTTCGGCCGCGGCCCGAGTGACGATAATACCGGCTGAAGTGGAAACGATAAGGGCGGGAATCTGCGTGACCAGGCCATCACCTACCGATAGCAGGGTGTAGGTCTTGAGCGCTTCGGCAACCGGCATATCCTGCATCACAATACCGATTATGAAGCCGCCGATGATGTTGATGGCGGTTATAAGAATACCGGCCACGGCATCACCGCGCACAAATTTGGAGGCACCATCCATCGCCCCGTAGAAGTCGGCTTCACGGGCAATAGCTGACCGGCGATCACGAGCCTCGGTATCAGATAGCAATCCGGCATTGAGGTCGGCGTCGATGGCCATCTGTTTACCCGGCATGGCATCAAGGGTAAAGCGAGCGGCCACTTCCGAGATACGGGTGGAACCTTTGGTGATAACTACAAACTGGATGATGACCAGAATCAGAAATACGATAAAACCAACGACATAATTGCCCTTGACCACGAAATTACCGAATGAATTGATAACTTCACCCGCATACCCTTCGCCCAGAATCAACCGGGTCGAAGCCACGTTCAAAGACAGACGGATGAGGGTGACGATCAGGAGCATCCCGGGAAACACCGACAGGTCGAGCGGGCTGGTGATATACAGAGTGGCGATCAGAATCACGATCGAAAAGGCAATATTGAAAGCCAGGGCAAAATCGAGAAGTCCCGGCGGCACCGGCAGAATCAAAACGGCGATAATACCGATGACCAAAATGGCCATGGCTATGTCGGAATGAGAAGTGAGCGTTTCCAGCAGGTTTCTTTTATCAGCCACGGCTCACCCCCGACCCGTTTTTCAGGCGGTAGATGTGAGCCAGTACCTCGGCCACAGCACGGAAAAGAGTAGCCGGAACCACACCGCCGACATCGACCAGTTTAAACAGCGAACGGGCCAGCGGTTTGTTTTCGACGATCGGAATCCTGTTTTCGCGGGCAACTCTTTTGATCTGTTCAGCGATTAACCTCTGCCCCTTGGCCAAAACCGTCGGCGCCGCCATGGTTTCGGAATCATATTTGAGGGCCACGGCAATATGGGTCGGGTTGGTGACAACAACATCGGCTTTGGGGATTTCGGACATCATCCGCTGGCGAGCCATTTCCCGTTGAACCTGGCGCAAGCGACTTTTAATCAGCGGATTACCGTCGGTGTCTTTCATCTCCTCTTTCACTTCCTGCTTGCTCATTTTCAATTTGGAAGCGTGGTCGTAGCGCTGAAAAGCGATATCAAAGAGAGCGATGATAAAGAGAACGGCTGATAGTTTGATGGCCAAAAGCAGAGCCAGCTTTCCCAGCGTCTTCACATAAACGCCGACAGTCTGATCGGCCAATTCCATGAAACCCGGTACCCACCCGGAGATAGTCTTATAAGCGACGATGGCGATAAGGATAGTCTTGATCACATCCCGAACCAGTTCGGCCAACGACCGTTTGGACACCAGGCGGCCCAAGCCTTTGACCAGATTGAATTTGTCCAGTTTGGGTTCGAGAGTCTTGGCCGAGAAAAGCACACCGACCTGAGCAATATTAATCAGATAGGCCAGAACGGCCAGGGCCAGCAGAATTGGTCCGGCAATTTTGGCATAAGAAATGATAGTGTTGGCAAACAGGCCACGGATCATAACCGGATTGAACGTCATCCTGGTCGCTTCAGTCAGCGAATGACGCATCAGGGAACTGATGTTCTCATAAAGCAACGGTCCCATCAGATAGATAGTCACAAATCCGAGGCTGATGACGGCGACCGAATTCAGCTCCATAGAACGGGCTACTTGCCCTCGATCCCGCGCTTGCTTTAATTTCCGCGGTGTTGCTCTCTCTGTTTTCTCTTGTGCCGATTTGTTGGCCATCTCAGATTGCTCCCTTTACCTGAAAAATGGACATGAGATTTGCCAACTCACGGTCGAGATTGAGACAGACCTTATTGAGTACATGGGCGAAAACCGGCAGCGACAGACCAACCATCAGAAGACCAACAAAAATCTTGAGCGGAAAACCGACGATGAAAATGTTCATCTGCGGCATGGTCCGGGCCAGAATACCCATCGAAATTTCGATTAAAAAGATGGTCATCATGACCGGGGCAGCGAATTTCACGGCCAGAACGAAAACGAAGGTGCTGTACTTCATAAACCACTCGCCGATCGCTCCGGTCGGGGTGGACAACCCCAGCGGTAAAAGTGAAAACGACTGAACCAGGCCGCTGATGATAATATGATGGCCGTTGAGCAGCAGGAAAAAGAGCGTGGCCAGCAGATACCAGAACTCGCCCAGAACAGCCACCGGCGAGGATGAGTTGGGATCCATCACGTTGACCATGGCAAAGCCGATCTGATAACCGACGATCGATCCGGCCAGTCTGATACTGAGAAATATCATGCTGAAAACCATCCCAATCATCAGCCCGATAAAGATTTCCTTTGAGCAGAGAATCAACAGTTCGATCAAATTTTGAACTCTTGGCAGGGGCGTATCGATGAAAAGCGAGATCAAGACGACGGTCAAACCCAGAGTCATCGAGATAGCCAGTTTCCTGGGTATCGACCGGTGCGAAAATATTGGGGCTGAGACCATTAGGCCGCCGACTCGCATCGCCAGGAGAACGAATAATTGAAGTTTTTCGGCGCCAAAGTTAATCAGGTCAAGCATTTTACATCCCTGCACAATTTGTTGTCGCCTACCCTATCGCAAGCCTTGTGCCGAAATGAAACAATCAAAAAAGTAATTATATTGTTGTAATTGAGGGAGTTACGAGAAAGGCGAAACCGTTCGATTTCGCCTCTAAATTAAGTCTGGTATTTCTTTCCGGATGAACCGGAAGATACTTCCTTTTAGGCCAAATTAGGCCAAAGTTGGGATTGAAGTAAACAATCGAGTGGTGAAATCAACCAGCAGATTGATCATCCAGGGCAGAAATAAAATAAGAGCAAAAGCCACAGCCACGATTTTGGGAATGAAGGTCAAGGTCATCTCATGAATCTGGGTTACTGCCTGAAGAACCGATATGACCAATCCGACCATCAAGCCGAACGCCAGCATCGGCGCCGAAACCATGAGGGTCAGGGTAATTGCTTCGCGTCCCAGAGCAAGTACGTATTGCGGAGTCATAGTCAGTTCCTAATGAAAAGATTCAACCAATGCTTTGACGATCAAATACCAGCCGTCCACCAGGACGAACAAGAGTATCTTGAATGGCAAAGCCACCATAATCGGCGGCAACATCAACATACCCATCGACATCAAAACCGAAGCCACCACCATGTCGATGATCAAAAACGGGATAAAGACAACAAAGGCGATCTGGAAAGCCGTCCGTAGTTCTGAGAGAACAAAACCGGGAATAAGTAATCGAATTGGGATGTCATCTTTGTTTTGAGGCTGTTCCATACCGGAAAGCTTGACAAAAAGGGCCAGATCCTTTTCATGCACCTGCTTGAGCATGAAATTGCGAATCGGCTGCATCCCCTTGTCGAAAGCCTCTTCCTGACTGATATCGCCGGCGAGATACGGTTTGAGCCCGGTATCATAGGCCTCGTTGGCTACCGGGGCCATAACGAAAAAAGTCAGGATCAGAGCCATAGCCACGATCAGCTGATTGGGCGGCATCTGATTGGTACCGATCGCCTGCCTTAAAAAGGACAGCACCACGGCGATTCGTATGAACGAGGTCATCATGACCAGAATAGACGGAGCCAGAGTCAGGACGGTCAGAAGCAGCACAATTTGCAAGGCCACCGAGAGATCATTGGCGTCCTCGGTCGGCTCCACTCCAAAAGAAATCTTGGGCAAACTCTGGGCCTGCGTCTCTGTAGGACAAAGCATGGCCAGCAGGAGCACCAGCACGGCGACGGCAAAAATAATATTCGTCCGACGGAATAAATCAGGCAATCTGTTCACCGCTGGCTCCTTTGTTTTTGGAGGTGCCGAACAGTTTACCGACAGCATCGTTTAACACACCCTGAAAACCGGTTTGTTTTTCCTCGGTACACGGTTGACTATCCTGCGGTAAAGTATCCCATTCCATTTCCGTCAGCATTGAAATATGTGTATCGGTGACTCCCACCAGAACGGCTCGGTCGGCCATTTTTATCAGGCAAACCGATTTTTTGGGAGCCAGATAGGTCTGTTCTACCATCTGTATGGTCTTATTTTTGCGTCCTCCGCCCAGGCGGTTGCCGGACAGCTTGCGTAACAAATAGACCACGCCGTAGATAACGACGATTATCACCATCAAAGACAGAGCGATACGCGTCAGTGACGGCAACAGCATATCAGATACGGTGGGGACTTCGGCCGTCTCTTCCGTAGTGGCGACCGACGTTAGATTCTGATCCTCACCGGTGACAGCCGGGTCGGTTTCGCCGGCAATAACCTGGTCCGTTGAATCGGCCCGGACCGGTATCGCGGCGAATGGTATCAGACATATAAGCAGGCAGAATATGACAATCCTATGTCCAAACATCCTTACCTCAACCTTCCTATTCTCGAGCCAGGCTTTTAAGCCTTTCCTCCGGAGATAGCAATTGGGTAATGCGCACTCCAAAATTTTCGTCCACAACCACCACTTCGCCCTTGGCGATAACACGGTGATTGACCAGTAGATCGACCGGTTCCCCGGCCAGTTTACTGAGTTCCACGACCGATCCCGGACCCAGAGTTAACAGTTCGGATATCGGCATTTCCGTTCGGCCCAGTTCGATGGCCACCGGCATTTTCACATCCAGAAGCAGTTCGATGTTGCCGGGCTCGCCCTCGGCCGTTGGCGTCGGACTGAGTTGTTGAAATTCAGCAGCATTGGCCATCGGCGTTTCCACTTGCACGCCGCTGAGATCGGGGAATTCATCCTCACCGCTCTCCTCGGAGCCAACATCTTCTTTTTCATTTTTCTCCATCATGGCCAGCATAGCCGCTTCGGCATCAGCTTCGGAGGCATTGCCGCTCTCGTCCTCAGCCGGCGTTTCGACGGCGGCGTCCTTATTGTCCGCCTCGACCGCTTCATCTATCTCAGCTACGCCTTGCCCGACAACACTATCTTCGCCCGGGGTCATTTGTTCTTCCGCGGGAAGATCCGGTTTAATTTCATCCGGCATCGGTTAATACTCCTTTCCCAGAGGACTAATTACTTCAGTAATCGCAAATCCACGTTTTTTGCCGACCAGTCCCGGCCGACCTCTATACTTTCTTCTATTCTTGACAAAAGCATCAATCTCTTCTGTGATTTTATGTTCGGTAGTCAGGACATCTCCGGCCTTCATGGCTATAAAATCGCGAATGCGCACTTCGGTTTCAGCCAGCCGGGCCGTTAACGGAACATTTAAACTCATCAGGTTGTCGAGATTGGTTTCGGCATCCTTGTCATGCGACCGTTTCTTGGTAGCATCGATCCAGTTCTGAGCCGAAAGCTTATTGAGAATCGATTCTAAAACCATGTACGGATAACAGAGGGTCATCAAGCCGGTCGATTGCAACAGTTTGAGTTGAAACGAGATGACAATGACCGTTTCGCCCGGAGGGACAATCTGAACAAACTGAGGATTAGTTTCCAGCGAGACCTGTTTGGTTTTGATCTTGCAGATATTGGCCCAGGCGTCTTCCAGCTCACGATAGACCACGTCAACGATGCGGTTCATCAGCGATTTTTCAATGCCGGTCAATTCCCGGCCGGTATCGAGAACCTTGCCCCGACCGCCGAACATCCGTTCGACGAAACCATAGGTCAGGGTCGGGTTGAAATCAACGATGCAGGCCCCGTCCAGGGGTTCGGCCGTAAAAGTAAAAGTACAGGACGGCGACACCAGCGACATGATGAATTCCGAATAAGTAATCTGATCAACCGAAACCAGATCGACATCCAGCATGGTTCTTTGGATATTGGACAAGACCGAACCGATATGGCCGGCGAAGTTTTCATGCATGTTTTCCAGCGTGCGGAGCTGGTCTTTGGATACTCGGTTGGGATGTTTGAAATCATACACGATGACCGAGCGCATGCTTTCATCGACTGCTTCTTCCGGCTTGTTTGACTCTTCGCCGGATGAAACCGTTGACAACAGAGCATCAATTTCGTCCTGTGATAAAATCTTGGCCACAATATTCTCCGTTACTGCAAAACAAATTCTGTGAAATAGACGGCGGCGATTTCCTCGTCATGAGTCAACTTTTCCACTCGCCGCTTAATCAACAGCCGCAGACGTTCGCGCTGTTTGAAATCACTTAATTCCGGGATCGATTGCGAGGACAGAATAGTAATCAAGGCATCGCGGATAATCGCTTCCCGTTCAACCAAAAGTCCCGCCGCCTCGCCGCTCTTCATCTCGATACCGATCGAGGTGGATAAAAAGCGCGTACCGCCGGTCCCGGCCGGGTTGACGATGATATCCGAAACCATGAAGACATTACTGGTCGGCTCTCCCCCTTCGGCTCCATGCCCGGAGGGCGCACCGTGACCACCATCTTCCTGTTCTTCGGCTTCATCCGATTCGTCCACCGCAGCCACCTCCTCGGTGTTTGTTTCCCCGTCGGTAAACATCGGCTTGACCACTTTCAGCGTAACAAAGTACGCGGCGGCGATCATAACAATGACGATAGCTCCATAGAGACCGTAGGTTTTCAACGCCGAGCCTTTTTTTGCTTCCGGCGCTTGTTCCGCCTCTTCGTTTTCATTGACGGTCAGATTTTCATCAGCCATCTGTTTCTCCCCGGTTTTCTAAAACCGTCTTCGGGACGGAAGATCCCGAAGACAGCCGTTTGAATTCAGCCACCCGTTCGATAACGGTGTCGGCCGACTCTTTAATCATGATCTTCTTGCCGGTGACAAGCGAGATGATCGTATCCGGCAAAGCTTCGACGAATTCAATCAAATCGACATTGACGACCAATTCGGCCCCGTTTAATCTTGTCACCTTAATCATGGTCTATTTCCTTATCGTTTCAAATTCACCAGTTCTTCCAGCATACTGTCGGAGGTAGTAATAATCCGAGCGCTGGCCTGATAACCACGCTGAGTGGTAATCATGTTGGTGAATTCCGTAGCGATATCAACGTTCGATGATTCCAGCGCGCCCGAACTGACGGTACCGGAGATAGTCTCCCCGGCCACGCCCGTTACCGGCGAACCGGAGTTGGCTGATACGGTGTACAGGCTGTTGCCGGCCCGCACCAAACCGCCGTGGTTGTTGAAATCAGCCAGAACGACCTGGGCCAAAGTCCGCGAAACGCCGTTACTGAAAATACCGGTGATGGTTCCGGCCGGATCGATGGCAATTTTCTGCAGCACGCCCATGCCATAGCCGTCCTGATGGATGGCCGCGGCAGTAAACGGTGAGGCAAATCCGGTCAGGCCATTGAAGCCGGCCGCATCGCCTGCGTTTAGAGTGATATCCATCACTTCCGCCCCGCTGTTAGGATCAAAGCGAAGCGAGGATGCGCCGCCGTTATAGGAAAAGAGCAGCAGAGAACCATCGGGGTTGAAGCGCACTTCGCCCGAGCCACCCTCAAGAATCGACTCGTTACCCGGCATGGTTATGTTCCAGTCCCACAAATTGTTGGTCGTGGTTTTGGTGAAAGTCAGGATAACCGTATGTTTGCCGCCCTGCGAATCATAAGCGGTAATCGATGTAGAATGCTGAGTATCGGCAGTTGAGACATCCAGAGTGCCGGCCGCCAAACCGCCTGCTTCGGCAGTCTTAATAGTGATACCGCCGCCACCCACACCGATAATCTCCTCGGCCAGGCCGGTGGTTTCATTTACACCGATAGTCAGAGTTATCGGCGAATCGGGAGCCTTGTCGGTCGGAGTGAATGTATCGGTAGCCGCGAAAGTATGATCGGTGCCGTTGTTGGCAGCAATGCCAGCTCCATCAACACCGAAAACCCGGTTGATCACATTGCCGTTGGCCGCGTCGGTAGCCGAGCCGGCTGAAGTAGTAACGTTATACAGACCGCCGGTTCCGGCTTTGGAGCGTTCCACCACCAACTGATAATTCAACGGGTCGGTGGTATCGAAATAACAGTTTACTCCGGAGATTTCATTTATGGCATTCATCACGTCGTTAAGCGTCGAAGCAGCTGTTAAGCCGGTGATGTTGGTCGTGGCGGAGCCATCAACGATGATATCGAAATCATAGGCATCCACACCCAGATCGCCCAATGTAGTAGCGCTGGTCATGGTACCATACAAGTTGGCTCCGGTATCATATATCGACTGCTGGGCCTGAGTACCGGTGACAACCACGTTATGATCACCCCCGGCGCCATTGACGGCAGTTCCCGAGACTTGATCGATGTTGGTCGTCCCTGAGGTGAAACTGGTCACCTTTGAGTCTGTGGCCGCACTGTTGATATTATTGGCCAGGTTGATTTGTGAGGTTTCGTTAGCGGGATCCTGCTGACCGAATGGCAGGCGAATATCGCCAATAGTCGAGACTGCCGGGATAATGCCCGTCTGATCGGCCATCTTGCCCTGAACTTTTAATCCACTGCCGGGATCGACAAGGAAGCTGTCAGCATCAAAACCGAAAGCTCCGGCGCGGGTATAGAACTGTCCGTTGCCGTCACTGAGGACGAAAAAGCCGGAACCCTGAATGGCTAGATCAGTGATCTGCCCGGTGGTTTCCAAACCGCCCTGCTGAAAGAGTGTATCGACGGCGCTGACGGTCATACCCAGACCCATCTGGACCGGGTTGGTACCGCCGGAAATAGCCGAGGGTCGTCCTGCTCCCTTAAGGGTCTGCACTAAAGTCTCCTGAAAGGTTACCCGGCCGCCCTTGAAGCCGATTGTATTGACGTTAGCAATATTGTTACCGATCACGTTCATTTTAACCTGATGGTTACGCAAGCCGGACACACCGGCATAAAGTGAACTCATCATAAGGGTACATCCTCCTTATGCGGTTCGGCCCCTCCGCCATTGCGGAGTCCAGCCGTTCGCATTAAAATCGTTTCCAGTATTATGTTAATCTGTTGTTTCATTACAAAATCACCGCGCTGTCGATAGCCGTGAAGACGCCATCGCGCAGATTATCCCGATCAAAAGCGGTTATAACCGTCCGGTTCTTAACCGACACGACATAGGCCGCGTCTTCGGAAAGGACCAGTGATTCCCGGGAACCTTTGGCTTCGGCTTTATCAATTGCCTGCGACAGAGCTTTCAACTGGTTTTGATCCAGTTCCACGCCACGAGAAAAGAGCCGGGCCTTGGCATGAGCCGAAAACTTCACATCATCGCACTTGCCCAGTTCGCTTTCCAGGGTCGATTTGAAATCGACTCCGGGAGCGGCTCCGTTCGGCCGGGTGTTCTGCCGGGGCCTTGTCGGACGCCCGGTTTTCTCCGGTAAACTCACATTCTGATATGCAGCTACTTTCAGCATGGCTATCCTTCTTTAACCTCGTGCACCATTCCCAACGGAATATTCTGGCCGTTTACGGTCAGCAAAGCCATGCCGTCCTGATAAGAGACACCCTCGACTTTGCCTTCCAGAAAAGTATTCGGCGTGATGTCATTCCCGTTGCCATCCACACCGGTTATCTCCACCGCATAGAACCCGGCCGCGACCTGCACCCCGGAATCATCAAGACCATCCCAGAGGAGGGTATGATCACCGGCATCCATGCCGCGCTGAGTGATTGTTCTTACGGCGTCACCGTTGCCGTCGCGAATAGTCAGCGTGATTTCGGCGGCAGCTTGATCAAGCTGCATAGCCACATTCGACGATCCGCCCGTATCCAGGTAAACCTGCGAAGAATCTGCCTTAACTGAACGGCCAATCAATGATGTGGCCATGGTGTTCGAGATAGTTTGCGATAGCAGATAATCCCACTCCAGACCGGAGGTAAGCGAGGAATTCATGTTTTCCATCTGCTCCAACGATGAAAACTGAGCCAACTGGGCGATGAAATCCTCGTTCTTGGCCGGTTCCAGCGGATCCTGATATTGCAACTGGGTCACCAGCAGTTGTAAAAAAGCCTCGCGATCAAGCTCTTTACTACTGGTAGCCGTTTGGTTGGCTCCGCTTAAGGGGACATAGGTTACGTTATTTACTTCCATATCAATACTCCTTTAGGCCAAACAGTTGACCAGAACCTGGTCAAAGCCGACTCCCGCCGTCTCAAAACAGTGCAGTTGGTTTTGAAGGAAACTTCCCTTTTGGCGGTCGCCCTGCTGTCCGTTACCGGCGAATCCGCTTTGTTGCTGCTGGGAATAATTTCCGGCAAACGATTCGCCCCGAGACGATTGATTGACAGTTACTTGAAAACTGTCCACCTTGATCCCCGAGGCCGCCATCCGGTTTTCCAATTGGGCCAGGTTTCTTTCCACGGCCAGACGCGTCTGCGTTGATTCGACGACCAGATTAACGGTCACCAAACCGCGATGCGAAGCAATGGACAGTTCCATCCGACCAAGTTTGGCCGGAGCCAATTGGACGCGAATTTTCTGCCCCGGATTCTGTTTCAACTGATCCAGTTTGCGGTCCAGATCATAGAACCGAACCGAACTCGGTTCGCTTTTCTGTTCTGTCGCCTGACTTTCAACGGCAGTTGCCAATCCTGTTTCGGTTGATATCGCCGGATTCGAGGACAATGCCGCCAACCGATCACCAAAATCGATCGGTTCACCGGTCCGAGCGGAAACAATTTTGTTACCGCCGGTTTTTTCGCCAGCCAATCCATTTACAACGGCATTGGTCAGTAAAGGCTGATCGACTTTGACGCTGTCGCCGTTTTCACTTGAAAAAGCTGAATCCGTGACCGCGATATTGGCGCCGGGTTGTCCGGCAATCCTGATCCCATTGGCTTTTTTAAGTACGGGAGCGGCTTCGGGAAGAATCGACTGCAGGGTCGTGGCTGACCCGTTCTCCACATTTTCGATGACAATCAGTTTGACGCCCAGATCACCGAGCATTTTTGACATCTGCCCCGGTTTTCCAGTCGCGGAACGATCGACGCTCTCCTCTATCGCCGACCAATTCAACCCCTGATTCCCGCTCGTATTTCCGGCCAGTTCCAATCTTAGCCGAATCGATTTGTCCTTCCCGGCCGCTCCCTGCAATTCGGCATCGGCGATAAGCCGATTTCCTATTTGCTCGACCGTCCGAAGGCGCATCGGTAACAACATTTCCCGACCGTTATCATCTGCATCCGGCAAATTCAGCTCGGCTTTGTCGCCGATCATATCCGCCTGCAGTTTCAGATAAACGGTATCTCCCTTTCCATCACCGGCAACCAGTAGTTCGGCCGGAACCGCTAAATGCGGTTCGGTCTGACCTGTCTCGGTCAGATTAGTCGAAGGCTGGGATCCTGAGTGCAAGCCGAGAGACTCGAGCATACTTTGAGGAATCTGAACCGTAATCATCCCCGCTGTCTCTATTCCGGCCGGCACTTGAATACTTTCTCCGGCAACAAGACCCTCATTCGATTTAGCGTTCAGCGGCATCGAAAAATCCAACATACTACCGAATTCATCTCCACCAACCGGTTGTCCGGCAGGTGCCGTACCGCCCATACCCAGGATCATATCGAGGGGATTGGCAGCCGGGCCCATTAACTGGCTATGCATAAACGCCTCCCGGAAGTCTGGTCGGGCCGGGTACCCAGATTAGCTTCATCAATTACTCCTCCGTTAAAGTTATCATTCTGGACGAAATGCGGGCCGCGTGATCGGGGTTTAAGGCCCCAAGGATTTTGGCCGCATTGGCCGATTTCATTTTAAGCAGTACTTCGACTGCCTGTTCTTCGGTAAGTTTTCTAAGTAACGGCGCTACCTGAGTCGCTTTCATGCCATCGTAAAGCTTGGCCAGGGAATTGATTCGTGCCGATTCCATCTGATTGGTTTTGGCTACCAACTGTTTGAGGCGATATTCCTGTCGGGCGATATGTTTGGAAACCGAATCAAGCTCGGCCCGCTGAATAGCAATGGCTGCCTTCTCAGCATCAAGCCATTTGGCCGCCTTAATCGAATCTTTCTCGGACATTCCTGATTTCCGTTTTTCCGCCAAAAGCGCCAAATCATCGAGATCCTCGGCATCGCCAACATCATTGAGTCCGAACATTTCCGCTTCCAAAGCATCCAACTCGTCGGCATGCGGATCTTTGACCGCGCCGGTTTTCCCATGTCCGTCAACCGCGACCAGAGTATCCTCGGTCGCCTCGCCGTCAACTTCGGCGGCGGGTGGAGACGAAAAAACGCCCATAAAAAACGAAAATGCTCCGATGGCGATAACAAACACGCCGAAACCGATTATCCCCAAAAGCAATGGTCCCTTTAACTTGGACTTCTTCTTTGGAGTTTCTTCTTCTTCCGGATCATCCAATGTCTTAATCTCTTCGGGCATACCAAAACCTTTCAAATACTATTTCTCCGTCCCTGTCTAAAGCAAGGTCTATGCCGGGGGTAGGCCAATAGTCATAACTATATATCTGTTACAGAGATAGAGTGGTTTTACGTCGCATTCGAGAGTTTACGAAAAAGGAGAAAATGGAAAAATAATCCGTCGAATGGCGGAAATTATTTCAAATTCGGATATATTCGATCACTCAGCCGGATGAGATTCGGCGAGTTCGCTTTCAAGATAACCGCCGTCATGCCCCGGAGTTTCGCTTTTCACCAGCCGCGTCGGTCGGACTTCGACTATACTTCGTTTACCGCCGGTTCCGGCGGGAAGTTTTACCTTTAAATAGTTGTCGGAGACGCCCCAGAAGTTGCCATCACGGTCGGCTCGCCCCTCAGATATAACCCCGACTACGGTTCCGACACTTTCGTTCATATACCGCAGGCGGGCGCGGCGGGCTATTTCGCGGGCCTGTCGATTGTGTTCCTTGATGATTTGAGGAGAAATTTTGCCGCCCATGTCCGAGGCCGGTGTACCCGGACGGTCGGAATAAGAGAAAACATGGGCATAATCGATCAGGCCCGAATCGAGAACCGCCAGCGAAGCAGCGAAATCCTTGTCGCTTTCACCGGGAAAACCGACAATCAGGTCACAGCCGATAGTCACCTCGGCATTGGCCTTTTTAATCCGTTTTAATTGCTTCATATAATCGCTTCGGCAATATGGCCTGTACATGACTTTTAAAATACGGTTGGACCCCGATTGCAGCGGTAGATGCAGATGACGGCAGATCCGCGGATGATCGGTTACCAGTTCCAACAGGCGGCGGTCCAGTTCATTCGGCTCAAGCGATGATAATCGCAGTCTTGAGAGAGTTGTCGTATCGAGGATTTTTTCGACCAGTCCTGCCAGGTTAAGTTTGCGATTTTTATATTTGCCGATATGGACGGCCGTGAGGACGATTTCATGATAACCGTGATCAATCAAATTTTCGACTTCGGCGATTATTCCTTTGGCTTCATAAGATACCAATTCACCGCGAACGCTCGGGACGATGCAATAGGAGCAACGCTGATTACAACCATCGCCAATTTTGACCATGGCCCGGTTCGGCGGCGCCGGTGCAAACGAGGTTCCGTTACTACGGGCCATCGGCAAATCGACAGATGAAACGCCTCGGGCACTTTCTTCCGCCGGCGTTTTGAAGAGTTCGCGGAAATTGTCACGCAAAATCTCGGGCAGTTTATGTTTGTCATCGTTACCGACGACCAGATCGACGCCGCTCATTTCGGCCACTCGCTCACGGTCGGCGACGACATAACAGCCGACGACGGCAATGATTGCTGCCGGATTTTTGCGATAGGCGCGACTGATCAGATTACGGCAATCGGCATCGGCTCGGCCTGTGACAGTGCAGGTATTGAGTATATACAGGTCGGCCTCTTCGGCATACGGCACCCGGTCAAGCCCCTGGCGAATAAGTTCGTTCGCCAGCTTTTCGGTCTCATATTGATTGAGCCGACATCCAACCGTTGTCAACGCCATCTTGGCCATGCCCTAAGATACGCGAAAAACAATCCAAATACAGCCCTTTTTCACAGGCGATGCCTGTTTCTGACTGTCGTCAGGATGATCAATTCTTTGAGTAGGGCAGGTGTCACCGACACCTGCCTATGGAAAAAATATAAATGGCAGAAGTCGGGGACTTCTGCCCTACCGACTGTCGTGTTGATAACCATAAGCCAGCTCCTCGGTAAGGCAATCCAGTACCTCCGTTGTCATTGCGAGGAGTTCCGCCTCTGGCGGGACGACGTGGCAATCTCAGGCCTTCATGCACTAAGTCATACACCTGCCGAATTTTTATAATCTGTAACAGGTTGCCTCGCATACACTTTTTGGCTTTTTGGGTTCGTTTGATCGTTTTTAAGTTTTCACCGCTTTTTCGCTTACGCGTGTATACTATATTTTTGTTGTAGGGGTCGGGTTCCCCGACCCGGGTGACGGAGCCACTATTTCGCTTACGCGTATATGGCCAAGCCCTATCGTCAGGCAGAAGGCCGCCGATAATACACGAGTCATACACCTGCCGAAAATTCAATGCTCTTAACCAGTTGCCTCGTAGGCCGTTTTTGGCTTTTTGGGTCCGTTTGATCGTTTTTAGTTTTTTGCCTTTTTGGAGATTTTCTCGGAGGGGGCCACAAATACTGTAACGGTAAGGTGGCGTGTGGGTTATGACAATATTGAATTTCTGTTTAGTGTCCATCGTGCTCATAATTATAGGCTCCCGGCTTTTTGGTTCCATAAATGCAGGTGGGAGAAGGATTAGGGGTAGTTTGATTAGGAAAGTGCGGCAATAGAGAATTGAAAGGCAAAAACCATCAACGAAATGCGGAAACATGGATCGTTAAATTGCAACTGAATGTTTTAAAATCATCAATTATTTTTTCCAACAATGTCAATTACTAAAAAATAACTCTTGACTTTAATACCTTACTTGCTAAATACTTAGACGTTGCTCATGTCAAATAGCTGCATGAGGTCTGTCAAATATTTTTTGAAAGGCTGTTATAAACATGGCTAAATTTAAGGACTTTCCCCTCAGAATCATAGCCCCTACATTTGATTCACACCTTATAAATCTGATTATCGATTTGGATTCATTAAGAAAAAAAACTCTTTATGGATCTACTAAACCAATTATTTTTTTTCAGCTTAAACACATTTTTCACATACTGGAAAGTATAGCTTCAGCACGAATTGAAGGCAATAACACAGCTGTAGTAGACTACATTGAAACAAAAATAGACAGGCCTAAGATAAGTCTAGAGACTGAGCATCGAGAAATTCAAAACATGGAAGGATGTTTGGAGTTTATAGACAATAATGTCGTCGATTCAAAAATAGATAGGGCGTTTATTAGTGAACTGCATAAAATAGTAGTAAAAGACTTACCAATAGTTGGATCAGGTGAGGGAGATGAAACGCCTGGTGTATATAGATCGAAACTGGTAAGTATTAATAATTCAGAGCATATTACGCCCGAACCAATAGCTGTTCCGGCATATATGGAAGAGCTTATTAACTTTATTGCAAACACAGATGAGCCTAAGTATGATTTGCTTAAAACAGCAATCTCCCATCACCGATTTGTTTGGATTCACCCATTTAATAATGGTAATGGACGAACGGTACGTATGCTTACATATGCCATGCTTGTTAAATATGGATTTAATATTAATGAGGGCAGAATATTAAATCCTGCGGCGATATTTTGTAACGATAGAGATGATTATTACAGTAAGCTGGCTTTGGCTGATGCGGGAACTGATAAGAATTTATTGGTCTGGTGCGAATATGTTTTGAAAGGATTAAGTGACGAAATCGAGAAAATTGACCGGATGCTAACATATGGTTTCTTGCAAGAGAAAATTCTTTTTCCTGCGTTAGACTATGCACGGGACAATGCGTGGGTTACTGAGAAGGAGTATAAAATATTAAAGGTAGCAATAGACAAACAAATAATCACGGCATCAGATTTGAGTAGCGCTATCTCTTCCAAGCACGCCTCTGACCGGTCAAGAGTAATTCGCCAATTAAGGAATAAGAAGATGCTGACTCTAGTTGCGGGGAGCCAGAGGAAATATGCCATTTGTTTTAAAAATAATTACCTCCTCCGCGGAATAATAAATCAGCTATATAATGAGGGATTAGTTCCCATTAATTAGGCTATTATCGTTTGAATATAGCCCAACACGACTGTTTCAGTTTGCATGCCACTTCTTGTCGTACCGCCCTTAATATCAACTAACGACCTATTTCGACGGCGACAGGATTATACCGTCTCGCAGGCGTGCGTTGTTAATCCACCCCAACGACATGTTTTTTGATTTAGAGGTCGATTCAACCATGGATAATGATTAGGCAACGTGTACGCTTCTCCGTTCAGTCGCTGGTCGTGCGAGTCAATGTATCAACGCAGTCACCGAAGCAATAGGGCTCCGACCGGGTGCGCCAGGTCGAGCGTTTTATGGCGTAATTGTTATCAATGAGTGTCATCGTACCACGCTCAATCTCATTGAGCTCAATGCGCTCAAAACGAAACTTGTTGCCGCATATGGTGCCGGTATAGCTATCATCGGACAGGTCAACATAGCTGGCGGTACTGCCGTCCTGGGTGACGGTAAGCCCCACCGTTCCGCCGAAAGGTTCATCGTCGCATGAGTGGCCGCATTCAAATGGGCCCGACCAGTAACCCGCAAAATCAGACGGAGTGCCGCAATCCTCCGAGGTGACGTCGAATTCCATCTCTTCTATGCTGAAGTTCGCATCAAAGGTAGATATAAAATCTATACAAATTGCCACCATTCCACCGTTAAGAAGTTGTACCGTGGGTTCGTCGAGTGATATGGCTTCCGGTGATGGGTCACCGAAAAAACCCTGAGCGATTTGAAAAGGACCATAAAGAATACCCTCCTGACAGACTGTCTCGGGGTCGCTTCCGACTCGGATATAAGCCTGTGCAGTCGCCTGACCCGATAACATCGCAAGCAAACCTTTGAGCTTCGATGCCGCCGTCACATTTACATGCTCAAGTGTACCAACGACGTCCAATTCGGCGCTGGCAATAACCCCAACGCTGGGGGGTACATGAAGGGTGACATTAACTTGTGTCGTCTGGTTCGCCAGTAACTGAATATCATCGAGAGCACCATCCATGGGGACCGAGATATTAGTGGGGGATCCCGGCGGATTGCCGCCGGTCGGGCTCGAATCATCGCCGCAACCCGAACAAATCAACAGGGCTATGACCAGTAACAGGAAGGACAATGTCTGGATATTGAATATGCGAGATTGAATGGACATGCGAGTCTCCTAAGCGATAATACATTTACGGCTGGGGGTGCAATGATGCCTAATACGACGGCCAAAGACCTATCAATTCAGCCTATATACTTTGTCGGCTTCTCGTCTTCAAAGACTTTCGGACATCTTGGCCTATAAATTAAGAAATGCCTTTGGGTATGTCAAGTGGCACGGCGGCATCGCCGCAGGCGGGGCCTGCTTTTGGCTGTCGCCAGAATGACCCAAGTAAGCGCCCACAGTGAGGCAAGCGGAGCGAGCCGAACCAAAAACACACTTGTGTGCTGCGAGCAACTGTCCCTGTGGGGGCGATGCGGGTGGAGTGTGAACCAAAAGGTACGCCGATGCGACCGCCGTGGCTGATTTTTATCCTCCTACTTATATATATCACAATCGCTTAACGGTCGGTGATGCGAACGGCACAGGCTTTGCTCCGCTTTCGTTTGGGATGAAGGACAAGCCGGCCGCACCTCATCGGCCGGAACCAATCAGTTTCGTTCTAATGGGCGCGGAGGAACCGCTGGAATGAAAACCACATCATTAGTTTTGCAGATGTTTTTTAATCGCCCGAGTGGGTAATTTTATTTGGTATAAATGAATTGCATGAAAACAGCAATATTGTATATTGAAGCATACAAGGAGGTAGTCATGCGCTTCTTTGATAATAATTTTAAGTCAGTGTTTCCGGCAGTTTTGGTTTTTGCCTTTCTTTTCTCTCCTGTTCAGAGTTTGGCCGGTCCCGATCCCTGTCTTGAAGTTTCGCCCGATACTATTGAATTTTATAGGCCGTTGTATCCGCAAACCTATAATCTGGATACTCAATTTGTCTTCGTCAACAATTGCGGCGACGGGGATCTGGAATGGACTGGTACTCCCGACCAATCCTGGATCGGTTTTTCGCCAACGGCCGGCGGCAATTTCGATTCGGTCGCCGTTTGGATCGTTGTTTCCGGCCTACCCGATTTTTTTACTCCGCCTCCCGCGGGTGACACGATCATGCTTGAGGGTCTGCTGACTTTCACCGCTTCCGGTGCCATGCATTCCCCCCGTCCGGTAATCATCCGTCTGAGTTTGGTGTATGATCCACCCGGCGATTGCCAGATTATTGTCAATCCTCATTGGATCGAACACGATCTGGCTCCAGGTGATGTTATCACCGATAGTATTGTCATCGTCGAGGCCGACAGTCAGGAAGTGGCCATCAGTTTCAGTAATCAAACCAACTGGCTGACCATGCCGGTGTTTTTCACCGCCCCGCTGACACCGGCAAGTATTCCCTATACGATAAACACTGCCGGCCTCTCGCCGGGGATATACTACGATACGATTTTCGTCAATGGCTGGCTGAATGATACCGTTTCCTGCGGCAGTTTTGCCATTCCGGTGTTATTGCACGTGGATAGTGTCGGAGGTGAGTATAATGTCGAAACAGTGCCGCCTTATCTGAATATCTGGCTCGAAACCGGGGAACAGTTGTTCGACTCGCTTCATGTTTATGAAACCGCAGGCCGATCTGTTGGTTTTATGTTTGAGAACAGTCAGGCCTGGTTGATAGTTGAACCACTCTGCCAGATGCCGCCCTATAACACCCCACGGACGCTGATTCTTCTTTTTGAAGCCGAGGGAATGATCCCCGGGACCTATATTGACACAGTCTTTATCCATCCCGATCCGACTTATGATACTGCCACTTTTGCTTCTGTGGCTGTGCCGGTGGTTCTGACCGTGGTTGATTCGTCGCCGCAGATAATCGTCACTCCCGATCGTTTTGATTTCAATATGAGCGAAGGCGACACCCTTGACACCGGTCTGCTGGTTTACGAACAAAACGGCGACTCGGTCGCCTTTTCCGCCGAACTGACCGGACAGAATACCTGGCTGCACCTGCGTTCGCCCGATAGTTCGGGAGGGGTCATGCCCGACTCGGTCAACTTCTATGTCATCGCCACCGGGCTGTCTCCGGGGGTCTATAGTGACACAATCGTCGTTTTCAATCCGCTCGATGATCTCTTTCCATATTTTGAAATCAGAATCCCGGTGGAATTGATCGTTGACGCCGATTCGTCCGCTTATGTCGTCCAAACCTCGCCGACATCTTATCACCTGCAACTTCTGCCGGATCAGACATATCTCGACTCGATATATGTCTATGAAATCTTCGGCCGGAATGTAGGATTCATGTTTTCCTTAGATGCTACATGGATCGAGGTCGATCCCTTTTTCCCGATGCCGCCTTTTACCTATACCACCCCGGCGGGTTTAATCGTCCGTTTCAGTTCCGATTCCCTGACTGTGGGCATCTATATCGACACCATTTTTATTGTGCCCTATCCCAACGACGGTTCATTGAATTTTTTTCCGGTGGCTGTCCCGGTCCAGATGATCGTTACCGATGACACCAGCGGAAATATCGTCGTGGCCGAACCGAGCCATCTCGAATTCGTCATCCATTCCGATCAGACCGCGCTTGATACCCTGCACATTTATGAAATTCATGGCCGCAATATCGAATTCATGCATCATCACAAAAGCGTCTGGCTGGCCGTCAACCCGCTGGGGATGCTGCCGAATTTGACCCCTATGACCATGCCCATCGCCGTCAATCCCGATACCATTCCGATTGGTCATTACGTCGATACTATCACAATCTATCCCGGCTGGGGTCCGTATTATTTTCCGCCGATTACTGTTCCGGTCGATCTGATTGTGGTTGATGGCGAGTATTCCCGGGGTGATGCCAATGCCGATGATGATGTCAATGTCGGCGACGCCGTCTATGTCATCAATTTCATCTTCAAAGGCGGCCCGCCACCCGAGCCAATCGAGGCCGCGGACGCCAATTGTGACGGAAAGGTAAATGTCGGCGATGCCGTCTATTTGCTTAATTTCATTTTCAAGTCCGGCCCACAGCCGATGACTTCCTGTTTCCAATAAACAGGAGTTATTTGAAATTCCAGGGAAACCCCTTTGCAGGGTTTCCCTTTTCTTTTTCAATTCAGTCTTCAATTAGCCGTTGCATAAGACCGGGATCGGTTTATATTACTAACAAGTAATCCATACTGAATATAAACTTCAGCGTCGTAAATAGATTCGGCCGTACATACCCGGAAGGGGTCGTTATGCCAGTTAGTGCTTATCTTCAGTGGACTAAATGTCGCTTTAGAATATATAGTTTGATGCTATTTGCTCTTATAATCTGTTCACTTTTGGCCTCGACAGTTTACGCCGAAATCGCCGACATTACCGAAACCGATCAGGTCGCCGACAATTGGTTAACCTATATGACTACGCTCAGCGGTCAATGGGCCGGTGTTGATGATGCACTGATTGTCGAAACTCAGGACATCCTCGTCAACGATACTGTTGTCGGTCGTTATTACGAAATCTCTTCGGGCGGCTTTATTATTATCCCGATTCTGAAAGAACTGGCGCCAATCAAAGTCTATTCCGAAGACAGCCGTCTTGATTTCACAGAAACCGATGGCCCGGCGGAGATGATCCGGGAAAAGTTGATTACACGCATGCGCATTTTCGCCGATAAATACGGTACACTTGAAGCGATTCAATCCGACAACGATCCGGTCTTTAACCCGGCCAACCGCGAAAAATGGGATGCGTTCGTCTCCACTGCGGATAAGTTCGAAATCTCTTCGGCCCAACTCGATCCCGGGCAAATCGACGAAATAGGCCCGCTTCTGACTTCCAACTGGCATCAACGAGCGCCTTATAATGAATACTGTCCTATGGGTGACGGCGACCGCTGTCTGGTCGGCTGCGTGGCTACGGCCGCGGCTCAGATTATATGGTATCACCAATGGCCGCCGGCCGGGCAAGGGACGTATTCTTATTATTGGGATGGTGATTGGTCCTGTGATGGCAGTACACCGGGCGAACAGTTGACCTGCGATTATTCCGATCCTTATGACTATGACTACTCCACTCATGCTTTGGCCGAATTAAACTACGAAGTCGCCGTCGCTTTTGAGATGATGTTCGGAGCCTGTGCCTCGGGTACCTGGCTGGGTTATGGTCTGTACGCCTACCCCAATTTATTCCTTTATGAAAATACAGTGGATGAAACCTGGCGCGACATGTTCAGCGCCGATGATTGGTTCGAATTGATCAAGACCGAGATCAATTCCTATCGGCCGATTCTATATGCTATCCACCGCCATGCCATTGTCTGCGACGGCTGGCGCGAAGTGGCCGGGCTTAAGCAGTATCATTATAATTATGGCTGGGGCGGCAGCAGCACCGGCTGGTACACTCTCGATGAGCTGCATTGCCCCTGGGACGGCTGTGATCCGATGTTGGAAAGAATGGTTTACGGCATCCAGCCGGCAACCGGGATGCTGCGTGTAATCGGCCATGAGCTTACCGATGTTGTGTTGGGCGACGGCGACGGCCGGTTTGAAAACGGTGAAACGGTCGATGTTGCCTATTCGCTGGCCAATTACGGCAGTCAAATCGTCTCCAATATCTCCATCGATTTCACGACTGACGACAACAGCCTGACCATTCTCAACGGTTCCCAGACTGTTCCGTTTGTCGCCTCCTGGGATACGGTGGACAACAGCGCCGACCCGATCCAGATTCAAATCCCGTCCGACTATTCGCCACGCATCGATTCCTTTTTCATGGTCATCACCTGGAACGCCGGAGAAAAGATCGATACCATTATTATCGAACGGATGATCGGCGATGTTTCGGTTTTGCTGGTAGACGACGACAACGGCGACAATGTCGATGATTACTATACTTCCTGTTTTGAAAATCTCCGTATTCCTTATCACCTGTGGGAAGCAGATACATCCACCCCCGATTCGATCGATCTGGCTGCCTATGATATCGTCTTTTGGTTTACCGGCGATTACCGCTCGACGCCGTTGGATGCCGCCGAAACTGCGGTTCTCAAGAGTTATATGAACGGTGATGGAAATCTGCTGTTAAGCGGGCAGGGGGTAGCCGCTCAGCTCGATAGTGACGATCCGGCATTTTTGAATGATTACCTCAAGACTGATTATCAGACCACCCAACTGATCCCCCTTCTCAACGGCCAGTCCGGCGGAATTATCGGCTTTCCCACTGATACTATACTCATTATTGGTTCCGGCGGCGCCGGTAACCAAACCATCCCGGACCATATACAGCCTTACGGCGGCTCGACTCCCGAATTTGGATATCTTAACCTGCCTGATTACGGGGCAGTTTCATACGAAAACGCCTATCGTCTGCTTTTCTTTTCCTTTGGCTTTGAATCCATCGTCAATGACGACAACCGCTTTACCGAACGGGATACAATCTTCAGCCGCATTCTTGAGTTTTTCGCCTTTGAGAAACCACCCGGCTATCCCCGCGCCCTCGATTTGACCGTCACCCCCGGTCCGCAAATGAACATGACCGATCACACCCCCGACATTTCATGGAGATATTATGATGAAGCCGCTGCGCCGCAAACGACGTGCCAGATTCAAGTATCTTCAACCGATGATTGGATGACTGTCGATATGTGGGACCCGGGACCTGTTTCAGGAACCGACACCAGTTTTACTTATGCCGGAGCAGAATTGACCGACGGGAGCCAATATACTATTCGCGTCCGGGTTCACAATGGCAGCTTCTGGTCGGATTGGCAGAAAACGCAGATACGTTTGAATTCTGCTCCACAGGCTCCCGCTATTGAAACGCCAGACAATTATCAGGCGGTGACCGATGCTTACCCGGCCCTGACTCATATTAATGCTCTTGATGGCGAAAACGATGATGTCGTATACTTCTATGAGCTATATAACGATACGGATTTGACCATACTGGTGACTCAGGCGGAAAACCAGCCCGAGGGCCCCGGGATTTCAACCTCTTGGATTGTCGATGTCGAACTTACCGATGATGAGGATTATTGCTGGCGTGTCCGGGCCTTTGACGGTCTTGATACCGGCCAGTGGAGCAGCGAATCCTGGTTCTGGGTCAATGCCGTTAATGCCCTGCCCTCGGCTTTCAATCTGCTCACCCCCGAGGACGGAATTGATGCCGTCAACAAATTCCCCACTTTTTCCTGGACCGCTTCTTCCGATGATGATCGTATCGACAGCATCATGTACACATTGTACTATACCCCCGATTCGACTTTTACCACGTCGTTAACCGTGCGTGATCTGAATACCAACAGCACCACCCTGACCGATTCTCTGCTGGACGGGTACGTATATTTCTGGCGGGTCAAGGCCTATGATACTTTCGGGAGTGGAACTTTCAGTTCCGACACTTTTACAATTTCTACCATGTCCACTATGGTCGGCGACGTCAATGGCGATGAGGCAATAAATGTCGGTGACGCCGTCTTTGTCATCAACTTTGTTTTTAAAAGCGGCCCATCGCCCAATCCATTAAAAACCGGCGATACCAACGGCGATTGTTCGGTTAATGTCGGTGATGCGGTTTATCTGATCAATTACGTATTCAAGAGCGGCGACCTACCCCTCGATAATCCGTCCTGCGTCTGGTAAGCAATGTCAAAAAACCTGCACTAATAAAGGCCCCCGAAAGTTCGGGGGCTTTTTTATGCCAAAGAAAAAAAGCATTGACACGTACTGAATTTGGACATATATTGTCCACGATACCGGAATTGCCCACTATTGATCTGCATCTGATTATTGAATCTGAAACGATAAACTTCATCGAAGAGGGAGAAATCATGCGCAAGGTTATGGCTATTCTGTTTCCAACCGTTTTGCTCGTGGGTTTTATGATAACCCCGGTATTGGGAGAGAAGACAAAACCCAGAAATCCAATTTCCGTACCCGGCCATCTGGCTCCGGTTTATGGTTTCGCCGGCGCGGAAAAACCGATTGACGAATCACAGTCCAAAGTAGAGATTCCACAAACCATGTCGCTGGGCATATTACCCACCAGTTCGCCCGGTACTCAAATCGGCGCAACAACTTATGATGCCCAACATAACTGCACTATGGCCCGCCAGATCGAACATCGGGGAAACGATTTCCTCAGCACGGTCTGGATGCAAAAGGCTAACTCTATACTGGGAGGTAACCGCGACATCGCCTATACCGGCTTGGATCTGAATACCTGTTTTGTAAGTGTGACAGACCTTGTGAACTCTACCCGAGCCGGTTATACTGGTGTTGATGTGGACCCGGCCACCGGCTGCCCTATTGTTACCGGTCATGAAAGTTTCAGCGGTAGCTACTACCCCACAGCCTATTTCAATTCCGCCTGTCCGCCGCCAAGCAGTACTCCTGCTTTCGGTGCAGATTACCCTTCCGATAATTTCGGCTGGTGGATCAACGACGGCACCGGGCCGGGCAATGAAAATCTCTGGCCCAAAATTGAATGGCAGGTGGGAACCGAGACTGTTTTGCACATGGTTGCGGCCGAATTCGGCAGTACTGCCGATGACCCGCAAACCATTTCGTATTATCGCAAAGTTTTCAATGCATACAACGATGACGGTGGTAATGCCTGGTCCGCGCAGGCTGTGATCGATACGGTAACCAGTATAAACGCCACAGTTGTGGCCTCGCCAAATAGTGATAGAGTGGCGATAGTCTGGGCCGCCCCTTGTGATTACAAACGAGACACACCGGATGAATTTACGAGTCAGTACACTAATGACATTTGGTATGCAATTGCTGATGATCAGGGCACCTATTGGGCCAATAATGCCACTCCGGCTAATCCTTCAATAGCCAATCTTGTGGACATCGGGACTATTGGTGGCGGCAATATCACAAATTACGCTGAGACAGGGGAGTACAAAGCCTATTGCGACATTTCAGCAGTTTTCGATGCGGAGAATCGCCTGCATATGGTCTGGAATGCGCGACACTGGTCCAATAGTGGGGTCGATTTAGACCTGCGCAATTCGGCCCTTTTCCATTGGCGTCCAGGCTTTATTACTCCTAATGTTGTAGTGATTGCCGACTGGGATGATGGGATTGGTGAGGGGCATGCCTGGGGTGCTGACGTTTCCAAACCGAGTATTTCCGTTTGTGACGGCAATTTGTTTGTTCTTTATACGCAGTTCGGTAACGCCGACGAACCCAGTACAGACATGGATTTTCTAAATGGTTTAATGAACGGCGAGCTTTATCTGGCGGCCTCCGACGACCAAGGTGCGAGTTGGGGCGTTCCTCAAAATCTGACCAATTCCGAAACTCCCGGTTGTTTCCCCGGTGATTGCGACAGCGATTATTGGGCCTCAATGGCTCGCTATGGCCGCCCGGCCAATGGTTGCGGCGGAGGGGATAACGTTCCCACCGATGGGTATGCTCTCGATATCCTGTATATCAACGACAAAGAGCCGGGCGCTGTGGTTCAGCCGGAATCAGGTAGCTGGACGACTAACCCGGTCATGTGGCTGACTGTTCCCTGTCGGGGGCCGAACGTGATTGACTGCACCAATCCGATTGCGGTCGATCTGTCCGTTGATCTTCCTTATGTCGATAATAACACTACCTGCGGGCGCGGCAATTCAATCGACGAAACTTGTATGAATCCATGGGACGATAGCGAAGATATTGTCTATCAACTGACCGTTGCATCCGAAATGGAAATTGATGTATTGCTCGACCCGCACGGGCATCAATTGACCGGCATGGCGATTTTTGATGGCTGTCCGACCCCGAATAACTGCCTCGCCACCGGATTTAGTTTTTCGAATGAACCGTGCGATTTCTCGATATCTTTGACGGCAGGAATTTATTTTATGGTGGTTGATGGAATCGCACTGCAGTACTGTAATCCTAGCTTTGAGCTTACCATACAAGAATCGCCGGTTGGCGGCTGCTGCTTTGATGATGGAAGCTGTACGGAGATGACCGAATCGGCCTGCGAACTGGCTGAAGGAACCTATAGCGGCGACGGGACAATCTGTGCTGGAGATAATGATGGGAACGGCGTTGATGATCTGTGTGAAGCCTGGCAGGCCGGGGATGACCATAAGATGCATTTCCCGCAATTACCGGATGGAGCCGGATGGGATGTATATTCTTCGGTCAATACCAGTGACCTTTCCATCGCGGACGATTGGGAGTGCTCGGGAACGGGCTGGGTGAAGGACCTTCACTTTTGGGGATCATGGTTTTTAGGGATAACCACAGAAATAACCAGTTTTGAAGTAAGTGTATATTCCGATGTCCCCGCCGGCACCGATCGGCCCTACAGCTATCCGGGCGATCTCCTTCACACTATCTCGACTGACAGCTTTACTGTTGTCGAAATTGATCCGGGTACTCCTGAAGGTTGGTATAATCCTCACATTAACATGGTTTTTTCCAATTCCCAAATAACCTATTCCCAGTATGACATCCACTTCGATTCAACCGACTGGTTCTGGCAGGATTCCGGGTCGGTTTATTGGATATCCATATCCGCCACTACCCCTGGTTATGAATGGGGTTGGAAATCTTCACAGGATCATTGGAATGACCAGGCTGTTTATAAGGATATGAGTGGTGATTGGAAACCTTTGTATGAGCCCGGTACTTTCATCCTCGGCGATGTCAATCATGATGGAGTAGTGGATCCGTTTGACGTGGCTTATCTAAACAGTTATCTAGGCTCTGGCTCCCCCCCTCCTTATGAAGATGAGGGTTTCTATCCAGCGGCTGATGTTGATGGCGATTGCGATATTGATGACGATGACGTAGACTTGCTCGGTAATCACGTAAGCAGCCCCTACCCGGATCTGATTCCATCTACTTGCGAATACGTTGCCAGGGGGCCGCTGGCTCTCTCATTTGTTATCACTGCCGGTGATTTCATCTGCGGGGACGCCAACGGCGATGGGACGGTGAATGTCGGGGATGCGGTGCATCTGATAAACTATGTTTTCAAGAGCGGCCCGCCTCCCGAGCCACTTTTGTCCGGCGATTGCAATTGCGACGGAGTCATTAATGT
>JAAEQF010000457.1 GCA_024231695.1 FCB group bacterium | reverse complement strand
GTGAGCTCCCGCGCAAATTGGCCAAATACCCGAAATAGACCAAATACCCGAAATGGCTTTAATTATTGGGAAAATTCAAAAAAAAATTCTTAAAATTATAAGGGGTGGCGCGTTTGAAAGGTTAGGTGTCCTAGTTTCAGGGAAGGTATTTTTTCAGTGGAAGAAAATTTTTTTGTTGTTTCTGTGAGGTCATCGAGACCCCCCGTAAATCGGGAAATCCGGGAAATCCGGGGAGGACACCAGGGGGCAAAATTGCCGTGAAAACCCAAAAAATGGCATAAGTCGGGCAGGAAATTCGATAAGACCTTCATTTTTGCGTCAAACCACATCAGAAAAATATTTCCCGCGTGATGAAAACAAAATTTTGAAATTTTTCGAATTTTTGGTCGGCCAAAATGGCCAAAAATGGGGAAAATGGCCCGGGGGGATTTTCGAAAATTTTGGTCAATTTTAGGTCAAAATTTGTTTGAACCAAAAATGATCTCTGAGTGTGGGGGAGT
>JAAEQF010000456.1 GCA_024231695.1 FCB group bacterium | reverse complement strand
GGACTGGCTGATCCGCCGGGGTTTTCTTTTGCGCTTGTAATCCAAGCTCAGGACTACCCAGTCACGGTCGAGCTTCTTGCCTTTTATCTCGCCTTTTGCCAGTAAACGCCTGACCTGGCTGGGGTCCAAACCCAGCATGCCTGCAGCTTCCTTTACACTGTACAAGTTTTGCACATAGCTATTATAAACGTTAACGGTACGGTCCAAGGACATGGGTTACAGAATTGTCTAAAGACATGGGTTACACTTTCTGTCGGTAAGACTTCCTTTCAAATCTACCATACTTGTCTTCGATTTTCATTACTCTTTCATCTAATCTACCGAGCCAGATGGGTCCAAAATATACCTCCCAGACGCCGTTGTCAATTTCTTCCAGTCCAATATATTCATCGATCAGCACATGACTTGCGCTCACATATTTTGATTTCCATCGAAATCCTGCGTTGTGGCTGACTCTTCTCACCTCGAAATGGGCCGGATACTCTATTTGAGGCAGCCTGGCCGGGAATGGTCTTGGCGATTGGATATGAACTCCAGCAGGGACCTTCATGCCCAATGCCTCATGGGGACGTTCATAATTGAATTCGTATAGGAAGCTATTAAATCTGTGCTGCTGCCTTTGAAGATTCTCTGCCGGGGGTATCGTTGTTTCGTACTTCAAGGTTTTGTGCATTCGTTCGTGGCGACCATTTTGTTGAGGACATCCCGGCGCGATCAGTTCCGGCAATATCCCCAGCCGGATCCACCAGACCGATAAGCGGGATAGTCTTCCCAATGCCACCGACGCAAACGGAGTGCCGTTATCCGACCGAATACGCAAAGGTAAACCATATTCCCGAAATAACCGTTTGAAAGCTTGTTTTACCGGATCATGAGACGGTGACAATAGACCTTTACAGGCAAATATATACCGGCTGAATCCATCGGCAACTGTTAACGGATAACAGTAGACTCCATCCACTGTCTTAAACTGACCTTTAAAATCTAATGTCCAGACTTGATTGGCTTCGGTTATCACCGTCATCGGTTTACCGGGATGGGGTCGCCTGATACGCTTACGACGCTTACGGGTCAATCCGTTCCGTTGGAGAATGAGACTTACTGTTGATGGCGCCGGTAAATATATCCAATCAGGATGATCGCGTTCAACCCGCCATAAAAGCTTCCGAGGTCCCCAGGTCGGATGCTTATCTCGAACAGATAGCAATGCCTCTGTTATGATCCCTGGTGTTTTCGCTGGAAAATGATGC
>JAAEQF010000455.1 GCA_024231695.1 FCB group bacterium | reverse complement strand
TGCGTAGGTGTAAGTCTTAGAGTTAACAAGCATGGTTTCAGCAGCCCAGGTGTAAGTTGTGTGTACTCTGTCAGTCTTGTTATTAGCGATGTCATCATCTGTTGGATCAGCTTCAGTGTAGAGGATAGAACGGTTCTTAACGTTGGTGTTACCAAGTCTGCCCTTAGTGATGGTGTCGACGGTGAAGATCGTTAGTGTTGCTCTCCAGTCATCTGCAAATGTCTCACTCATGACTGCGTAGGTGTACGTCTTGCTGTTTACAAGCATTGTTTCAGCAGCCCAGGTGTAGGTGGTGTGTACTCTATCAGTCTTGTTATTAGCGATGTCATCATCTGTTGGATCAGCTTCAGTATAGAGGATAGAACGGTTCTTAACGTTGGTGTTACCGAGTCTGCCCTTAGTGATGGTGTCGACGGTGAAGATCGTTAGCGTTGCTCTCCAGTCATCAGCAAAGGTCTCACTCATTACTGCGTAGGTGTACGTCTTAGAATTAACAAGCATCGTTTCAGCAGCCCAGGTGTACGTGGTGTGTACTCTGTCAGTCTTGTTATTAGCGATGTCATCATCAGTTGGATCAGCTTCAGTATAGAGGATAGAACGG
>JAAEQF010000454.1 GCA_024231695.1 FCB group bacterium | reverse complement strand
TATTATAACCGTAAACGTATTTATTGATCAAGTTTTCGTTTTTATTTTTGGTTTCGATACCGGTCAAACGGCGGCCCTGATCGTACAGGTAATTGATCACGTCCCCATTGTTACGCTGCTTGGACAGGTAACGATACGAACGGCCGATGTATTCATAAGCATTCAGATTGGTTTCAGCGGTGCTGTTGCCATTTTTCACATCGGTTTTGGTCAACAATAAGCGGTCCAACACATCAAAATGATGCCTCAACTCGCGGCGCGAAAGCCAACCGTTGGCGCCCCCGGGCTCGGGGAAAGCCATGCTTTTCTTGTGACGCTCACCGAATCCGAGGTCCTCGAGTCCGTAAGCAAAATCCACCTGCTTCTCGGTCCCGGCGTCCATGTCACGTAACACTTCGTACTTTAAACGGCCCTTGAAATCATAATCGAAACGAACCTCGAACTCCTGGTTATCCGCTTTCTTCAAACGGGACATGCCGTCGTAGGAATAGTTTTCCACCGTGGGGCCTTCCACACCGGCGGCGGGGATGACCTGGCGGAAGGTCAACCGGTTCAACTCGTCATACCGGTTCTTGACCGTGGTGCCGTTCCGCTGCTTGACCCAAACACTCTTGTAGATTTTATCCGGGTTCTCTTCGTCGGG
>JAAEQF010000453.1 GCA_024231695.1 FCB group bacterium | reverse complement strand
TCGATATATTCTTCTGTAAATGTGGGAAGAGCCGTTTTGATTTTCTTAGTAGCGCAGTGTAGTTTCGGGTAAGCCCAATTATTAACCAAGGATAGGCTTTTTCATCTAATGCATGACCATCGGGAAATACAGCAGGCATTTCGGATAATCGTTCCCATAATCGTTGAAGGTTCAGATGAAAATATATGTAGATGCATACTAGTAATGATGAGACGGCGATGAAAAAGCTGGCTGTAGGGATACTAACCTTGATGATAGGCAAAGGTGAAGATGGTGAATTAGTGAGAAGATCTATATCCGTAGTATTTGCAATAGTCAGCCAAGAATAAATGCAGAAAGCAAGAATTACATGAAAGAGCCTTTTCACGTTTCTACAGGCTTCATCAATAACTTTCAGTCCATCATAGATATTGGTATACTCAGGAAGACGTGCACCCGACAGATCTGCACCGGCTAGTCGATAACCCTGCAAACTCTTAACTTTACTTAAATCGGCGTTGCGAAGTATGCATTCTTTAAGTACAGTTCCAGTGAGATCCTCCTCACCGAAATGAGAATTAGTTAAATCTGCACCTGTCAAATTTACTCTACTTAAACCGAATCCAGTGAAATCAATTCCTCGTAGATTATATTTGCATAATAAAGCTTGTTTACCTTTTTCTTCTTTTGAATTAAGCCAAGTTCGATGTGAATTGAACATAGCCTTTAATTCCCTGCCATTTATATTGATGCCAGTAGTAATTTGAGTTTGCGAAGATTGAACATCATCTTGGGCCATTATATAAATCTCCCGTGTACCCGAATTGTACATATGCGGGTATAATAGATATCTGTTTTCAACAATATTATGCGAGCTGTGTTCTAAAATTATAGTGCAATGTTGGGTGTAATGTCAACGGGTATGTAATAAATATTTATTTCTTCATTAAACCGGATAAAAATGGTGGTGTATTGTTGGTTAGTTGTCGGGTTTCTCGGCCTTCGGCCTCGGAACACCGACCTACAGGCCGGAGATTGCCACGTCGGCCACCTTCGGCGCCCTCCTCGCAATGACGACGGAGCTTGTGGTCAAGAGCCCACAGCAAGCTGTGGGGCACCCCAGGCGGGGCCTGTTTTCGGTTCACAGGCGGAGCCTGCACACGCGTGTGTTTTCGGTTCGGGCTACGCCCTCACGCACCGGCGCATATAGGGATTGAAGGCGGTAAGTGAAGGCCACACGGGCTAAACAGGACAAAAAAAAGCTTCCTTTTTTCGCGATATTATGTATTTTTAGGCTATAAGACCTCTCTATATAAGTAGTTGCTACTCAATTTAACCGTTCTTTGTCGAACGCAAGAAGATCTACGTGGGAGGGAACCATGAGAAGAGGATTATACCTGATCTTAGGGCTTTTCGGCCTGATGTTTCCGGCGGTAGTAGCTATGGCCGCCGGAACGACGTTTACCGACATTGCCCAGGAGCAATCATCGGGACTATACAACACCGATTTCTCCATGGGCACGGCCGTATTTGATTTTAACAACGACGGCTTTGATGATATCGTAGCCAATAACTATTCCACCCCCAACAGATTGTATATGTCCAACGGCGACGGGACGTTTACCGACGTCGGCGGCCCGGCCGGAGTGTCGTCGGGACCGCATACGCTGGGAATAGCAACCGGCGATCTGGACGGTTCCGGTTATATGGACTTTTTGGTATTTGCCGAGGACTACAATCCGGGTTTTCTTTATATGAACAACGGCGACGGGACGTTTACCGATGCCGAGATTGAGGCCTTCAACATTAGCGGAGGGTATGATGGCTATGCCTGCGCTTTTGTTGATGTCAACCTCGATGGCTTGCTTGATGTCTTCTATGCCGGGCGGTTATTCCGTAACGACGGGAATTTGAGTTTTACCGAAATCAACGATGCCTGTGGGCTGGGCAATATCGCTTTTGTGGCTCATGCGGCGTTTGTCGATGTGGACAATGACCATGATCCCGATCTGCTGGTTTCCCGGCAGCACGGCGACGTGGCTATGTACTTAAATGACGGCATCGGCAATTTTTCCAATAAGACTTTTTATATCGAAGGTGACCCGTACGGGTTGGGTAGTTCGTTTGGAGATATCGACAATGACGGCGATCTGGACATGTTTATCGCTTACAGCAATGTTCTTTATCTCAACGACGGCACCGGACATTTTTCCTATGTGTCCTCAGATGGAATACCATCGCGCTATACGCGCGGATCGATTTTCGCCGATTTCGACAATGACGGCGATCAGGATTTGGTCTTGGGTAACGAGGATGGATCGTCCAGTTATTTCGAAAACAACGGTTCCGGTGGTTTTACCGATGAGACCAGTGACGTCGGCATGGACAATGGCCAGAACAAAGCCGGTGGTGTGGCTATCGGTGATATGGATAATGACGGCGATTTGGATATTTATATCGCCAAGACCGACAATTTGATAAATCCGTTTTTCAGCAATAATCTCAACACCAACAACGCTGTGGTTATCACTCCGCGTGGCACGGGTTCCAATTTTTCCGGTATCGGATCGCGGGCTTATATCTATGAGAGCGGACATCTGGGCGAGGCGGCTTATCAGTTGAGTATGGCCGAATTGACCTCGACCACCGGTTACGACGCCGGGACCACCGGGCGTATTCATTTGGGTACGGGGTCAGAATCAATTGTGGATCTTCGAGTAGTTTTTCCTAATGGGGCGACGGTCGATACCAGTGGTGTCCACACTGGTTCGCGGATAGTTGTTTATGAATCAGGCGAGATTCCGCTATTCTTGTATGCCTCGCCGGGCAGCAGCGTTCTGCAGATGGAGCAGGACGAGGCTCCGGCCACGATTGACGTCAATCTGTCCGATTCCAAAGATGAGGGTGTGGCCTGGACGGCTTCATCCAATGCCGACTGGGTTACGGTTGTTACAGACGCGGGAACGACGCCATCGACACTGACCTTTGAGGTCAATCCGGCGGGTCTGGGTTTGGGCGAATACAATGCCGTCGTGTCCATTGATGCTCCGGAGGCGGCCAATTCGCCGCGAACGATTCCAATTATACTCATGGTTACCGATCTTATTCTTGTCGAAAGATCTGCTGAGGTCGGACTGGACCAGGCTGATTTCAGCATGGGGGCGGCTTTCTTCGACTATAACCTTGATGGTTACGATGATATTTTCGTCAACAATGTCTTCGGCGACAGTCGGTTATTTAATTCCGACGGGAGCAGTTTTACCAATCAGGCCGATGCGGCCGGCGTACAGCATACCGATCATAACCTTGGTGTTTTCGGCGGCGATCTTGACGCTGATGATTATCCCGATCTGTTGGTCTTTACCGAGAGTAAGGAAGTTGGTTTAACCTATAAGAACGATGGGTTCGGGCATTTCACCGATGTTGGTGTCGATGAGTTTACGATTGCTGCGGGTTATGACGGTTATGTAGCCAATGCGGCCGATGTCGATATCGACGGTATTCTTGATGTATTCTATGGCGCCCGGCTTTATCGGGGTTTAGGCAATATGGCCTTTTCCGAAATGACGAATGAGGCCGGTTTGGCCTCGATCCTGCGTTTTGCCTGCCGGGCGGTCTTCGGAGATATCGACGGTGACGGTGATATGGATTTGATCGTCAACCGCCAGAACCGGGCGACGACACTGGTTTTCCGCAACGAGAGCGGGCATTATCAAAATATCTCCGGCAATTCCAGCCTGGGATATTTCCCCACCGGACTGGGGACATCATTCGGTGATGTGGACAATGACGGCGATCTGGATATATATATTTGCGCCGGTTATTCCGATCCGAACCATCTGTTTTTGAACGACGGTAGCGGTTATTTCACTGATGTGACTGTCGCATCCGGTACCTCGTGTACCAATTACACGCGGGGGACGGAATTTTTCGATGTTGATCATGATGGTGATCTCGATCTGGTCGTGGCCAATGAGAATCAGGCAGCGCAGTTGTTCCTCAATGACGGCAATGGTGTTTTTGTGGATGTCTCGGCAGTTTGCGGTATCGATGACGGATTGGCTAAAGCGGGAGCGGCGGTAGTTGGTGATTATGATGCTGATGGCGATCTGGACCTGTACATCACCCGGACCGACAACATTATCAATTCCTTCTTCGACAACCAGACTGATAACGACAATTTCATAACCGTGACACCGGTTGGTGTGGTTTCCAATCGGGCCGGTGTCGGAACCAAAGCCTGGCTGTATCCGGCCGGTGAGTTGGGTAATCAGGAGGCGCAGTTTGCTTTCCGCGAGTACAATATTTCCAATGGTTTCAGCGCTTCGGGCGCCAACCGTATCCATTTCGGCACTGGTGATTTGGAACTTCTCGATCTGCGGGTGATGTTCCCTTCGGGAGTAATCGTCGATCAACCCGGCGTTGTTCCCGGTTCGCGCCTGACGGTGATTGAATCAGGCGATATTCCCGACAATCTTATCTTAAGTCCGGGAAGTTTTAGCTTTAATTTCCTCGAAGGTGGTCTGACGCAGCAGGCGGATATTGCCATTCGTAATGGTATCGGCAATCCTATCGCCTGGACGGCCGAGGCGGGTGCTGCCTGGTGTCAGCTAAGCAGTTCATCCGGGACGACAGATGAAACCATAACTATTGCCGTCGATCCCACCGGGATGTCGGCCGGCAACTATGAAACGGTGATTACGGTTAATGCCGATGAGGCCTACAATTCGCCACGCAGTGCTGTAGTGCGCATGAATATCGAGGCAGAATCGCCGGTTTTATCACTGTCCACCGACAGCCTTCATTTTGTTGCTTCTGTCGCCGGTTATGATCCCTGGGATCAGCATTTCTCAATCGAGAACATCGGCTACGGTACGATGGAATGGTCTTTGGAAACATCAGGCGAGGCCTGGCTGGAAGTCTATCCGATGGCAACGACAGCTCCAACCGAAGTGACCGTTTCATGCGATAATGATGGTCTTGATCCGGGTATGTATTATGCGACGATAACAGTCACGGCTCCGGGAGCGTTGAACAGTCCGGCTGATCTGATCGTATCGATGGAAATATTGCCCAATTCTGTACCGGAAGGCGATACTGTGCACGTCGGCTCGGCAACAGTACTGCCCGGCAGCCAGTTTGAACTGCCGGTGTATCTGCACAATATTACCGAACTGGCGGCTATGTCTGTCCCGCTCAAATTTGACCCCGATGTGTTTACCTGTGATTCGGTTTCCTATGTCGGCACCCGAATTGAATATATCAACCTGACGGAATCCACGATTGACACGGCTGCGGGCCGGGTTTTAACCGGCATGGTGGTCTTCACCGAGTCTTTTTTGACTCCCGGTGACGGAATAGTCGCCCGACTCTTTTTCACCGTGAATCCGGAGGCGGAAGAACAAGTATCCGAGATTGACTCATCGTTTTTCCCGCCTGCCGGTGACTTCCTTCTTTTTGATGCCTTGTCCAACTCCATCTTGCCGAATTTCGTTCAGGGTAATATTTTTGTCGCACTGGATATGCAGGGTGACGCCAACAGCGACGGCGCTCTGAATATCGGTGACCCGGTTTATCTGATTAGTTACGTCTTTAAGGGTCGGCGACCGCCGGTGCCGCTGGAAGCGGGCGATGCCAACATCGATAATGTCATCAATGTCGGCGACGCCGTTTATATGTTAAATTACATCTTCAAGGGCGGCCCTCCGCCGACGCTTGCAAAACCCAAGGCTTCCAAAGAAGTGGTTTACTATACGGTTGAACAATCGGCCGGTGCGGGAAGCAAGAAGCTAAGTATAACCATCGATAGTCGCATTGATCTGGGTGGAATGCAATGTGAATTTTCCGATCCGGGAGGTTTCACCCGGTACTCCAATCCGGAGACCGGCGCATTGGCCTCAGGCATGAGTGTCTATCAGGGGCAAAGCGGCGAATATCATCGTTTCGGCATCCTTGATATGGAAGGGCTCAACCAGATTAATCCTGGAACGGGCGAACTACTGGCCGTGACCTACAACGGTTCCGATGATCTTAATCTGAAATCGTTCAGACTATACGATGTGAACGGAAACGAAGTGCCGACGCAATACGGGTATCGCGAGAAAACCGAGGTGCTGCCGCGCCAGTATGAACTGCTGCAAAACTACCCCAACCCGTTCAATCCGGCGACAACCATCAGGTACTCACTGGCCAAACAGGCTCAGGTTAATCTGGTTGTCTTCAATGTCCTGGGGCAGAAAGTCCGTCAACTTGTACTGGAGAAACAGGATGTCGGCATGCATGAGGTTGTCTGGGATGGTAACGACAATGCGGGATATTCGGTCGCTACCGGAATATATTTCTACCGCCTGAAAACGAATGAGTTTACCGAAACCCGGAAGATGGTTCTGATTAAATAGACGCCGCGGTAGTTGGCAATGATCGACGGCGATAATAAACCCGGCAGGCCGGTTGAAGAAACCGGCCGGCCGAATATTTTGCGGAAAATCTGCGGAGTGAATCATGATTGATAATATAGCGAATACTTATGAAAATCATGGCTTCCTGACGTCGCCGCGGCCTGATATCGCCGCCGGTGGTATTTCCGCATGAATCGAGATTGACAACGGGTAGTATGACTGCGGGGAACAAGAAAAACCTAAAGGCTTTGGTGGCCGGATGTCGGGAGGGAAACGAGAGTGATTGGACGGAACTTGTCAATCGGATGGCTCCCGTGATCTTTTCCATCTGTTATCGTAATCGTCTGTCCCAGGAGGAGAGCTTCGATGTTTTCGGTAAAGTCTCGCTGCTGGTGCTCAAGAATCTGGCCGGTTTGCGCGAGGAGGCGAAGATCCTGGCTTATGTGGCCACTATCACTCGACGTGAGGCGGTTGAGATTCGGCGACGGACCCGCTCGCTGGTGACCATGTCCGGTATCGGTGAAAGCGAACACCCGGCGCCGCCGGACGGAATCGATACCATTCCGCCCTTGGAACAGGAAGAGGATTTGGAAATGATGGCCCTGGCTTTGGCCGGTTTGTCGCAAAAGTGCCGCTCGCTGTTGACCATGTTGTTTTTGGAACCGAAGGTGTTTACTTATCGGGAAATCTCCCTTCGCACAGGGATCCCGGTATCGTCCATCGGCCCCACCCGCCAGCGTTGTTTGGATAAATTGCGAACCAAAATGATTGATCGGGGATACCTGGAGTAATGAAAAAGAAATCTGACCAACGACCGGGCTTGAACGTTTTGGCTCAATATGCCCGAGGCGATCGCGAGTCAATGAAATTCTGGTCGAAATTCATAGAGGAGGATGCCGAGTGTCGATCAAACGCAGTTCTGCTGGGCAGGCTGTCCCGCTTGATTGATGCCGTCGATTTCAGGCGGACGTTACCGGCCTCAACCGATCTGGCCGTCAGTATTTTCCGTGGCCTCAAAGCAGACGGGTGGGGAGAAAGCAAGAGCACAGCCCATCTCTACTTTGACAGCCGCAGCGTTCCGCTGCCTGAGGGTGTTCGGTCATCGTTGTCGTCGCAATACCGCCTGAAATACCAAACCGATACCGGGCAGGTTGAACTGTCGGTTGTCCCGGTTTATCCCGGCCGCTTTGAGGTTACCGGACGATTCGAAGGCGAAATTCCGGGCGAGACGGTCGAGGTCCGGCTTAAAGGCAGAAAAACCCTTTCAGGTCGATTTGACCGTTACGGCTTTTTCTCTTTTCCGGAGGTTAATCCCGGAGTTTACAGTCTGAGTTTCCAAACCTCAACCGGCCCGGTGGTCATATCCCATCTGGAGCTATAATGGACTTGTTGCGCCTGCCGACATTCAAGACCAAAGCGTCTTTTTTCCGTTTTATCGACGCCCGTTTTGACGGATCGTTGGAGGCGTTTTATCAGACGCTTAACAAATTATCGGACAATCTGATCCGTACCGATCTGACCAAGGCCCGGCGATTGACTCGCAAAACCGCCGGTCTTGATAAGTATCTGCCTCCGCCATACAAGGCTCATCTATATCGTATCTGGGGACGGCATCATCATCTCTCCAGCGAATATGTTCAGGCGCGCCGTCTTTACTCCCGAGCCATTGATCTATTCAGCCGCCAAAAAGACCTGACCAATCGCGCCCGGGTACAGAAGGCTTTGTTGGATGTACTCATGTATCTGGGGCAATACGATGAGGCCCAGCGAGTGGGGCGGCAGTCGCTCGATTATTACGGTCGGATCGGGGCAGAGGTCGATTGCGCTCAGGTTTCGACTAATCTGGGCAATTTGTATCATCGTCTGGATCAAAACAAAAAGGCCCTGCGATACTATGATCGGGCTTACAAAGTATTCTCAAGAACGAAAAACAACTATGCCTCCGCACTGGTGCAATTCAATCGCGCCAACGCCCAGAGCAATCTGAATAATCTAAGTTTGGCTAAAAAACTTTATAGCGAGGCAGCCACCGGATATCAGGCTTTGGGGATGGATCTGGCCGCCTGTCAGGCTGATTATTCGCTGGCCTACCTGGCTTTTTTGGAAGGATCATACAGCCGGTCTTTGCAGGCCTTTGGTGAAGTGGCTGACCGTTTCCGGCGTCTTGGCGACGAACGCTGTCTGGCCTTGACCGAGCTTGATCTGACCGAGGTCAACCTACATCTAAACCTATACAGCCAGGCTATTTTTGATGTCGAGGCAGTAGCTGATCGTTTTGATCGTCTGGGGATGACCTATGAACGGGCCAAGGCCTTTTATTTTGCCGCCGTCGGTTATTTTGCCCATGGTGACTTTGGTCGAGTGTCTGATCTGGCCGGTCGGGCCGCGAAAATGTTCCGGCGGGAACAGAATAAACTCTGGGAAATTCAATGTAGTTTCCTTCTGGCCCGCATGGATTGTCGAGAAGGCCGCTATGATCGGGCGTTGAAAACGCTGCGCGGTATAGCATCTTTTTATAAGCGACAGGGCGATGTCCGTCGCTACTATGACGTGCGTTTGGCTTGGCTGGAGGCGTTGATCTCCTCCGGCAACAATCGGGCCGCGGCGACTCTGATCCGGGGACTGGATCGTTCCCTTCGAGAAATGGCCGGTTACCAGCGATTTGTGTTTTTCCGTCTAAGAGGCGATTGTCAACGCCGGAAAAGTCCACAAAAGGCGGCTACCTGGTATCGGCGGGCGGTGACCGAAGTTCAGAAACTCCAAGCTACTGTTACTCCCGATGAAATCCTGCGTTTCTTCTGGATCGATAAACTGGCGGTCTATACTCGGCTGGCGGCCATCTATCTTCAAACCGGGCAAAAACGCAAGGCTTTCGAAATTGTCGAAGCCGGCCGTATTGACACTTCCGAGCAAAGGGATAAAGCTGTCGCCGGCCAATTACCGGAATCAATCCCGCCGGAATTGGCTGAAGAACGCCGCCGCCTTCGGACTTATCTGCGCCGGGCAATGATGCCGATCAGTTCTTCGGCTCGCGCAGTGGCCGATGCCATCGGTGTGAAGACAGCCGAACAAAAGCTGTGGAAAATCGAAAGGCGGATACGCCGCCCGGCTGCCTGTGAGCAATTGCCGGAGACGATCAATCGGCGCGGTTCGGACAAGGTTCGCAGGCAGCCATTGAAGAACGAGAAAATCATTCATTTCGTCTGTCGCGAGGAAATGCTGGGAGCGTTTGTTGTCGGCCTTAATAGTTTCGAGTACGTCGCACTTGATCTTTCCCTGGAAGATGTCCGCGGTCTTTTGGCCCGCTTTTATTTTTTGGCCACGCGTATTCCCGAAAGCGAAGCCGACGGCCGGGTAATGGCCTCGCTTTTGAGCGATCTGTCGAAATTGGTATGGCAGCCGGTGGCGGCGAAACTGGGATCAACCAAACGACTGGCGATTGTACCCGACGGTATTCTCAGCCGCCTGCCTTTTTATGCCTTGGAAAACGCCGATGGTACGCGGCTTTATGAAAAATACGAAACGCATTTCCTGTCATCGTCGTCCCGATCATCTGCTTTGTCGGGGGGCGGGAATGGCCGACGTTTTGCGCAATCGTCGATACTGGTAGCGGCCAACGGGGACCTCCCCGGCGGAACCGAAGAGGGCCGGGCGGTGGCTCGACGCATGCGAGCCTCCCGGTTATTGACCGGCGAAAAGGCCAATCGCCAGAGTCTCTTTAACAGTCTGGGAAGAAAAAATTCTCTGGTGCATTTGATAGCTCACGCGGCTCAGTCGTATGAAAACCATCTATTCTCACCGATAGTATTGGCCGATGGACCGATCTTTCCCTTTGATCTGCTCTCCTGCCCGATCAAGGCTCGCCTGGTGGTTCTGTCCGGCTGTCAGACCGGCGATCCGGGGTTGTTTAGCGAAGGTCACAGCGAGTCACTGGCCCATGCTTTTGTTTCGGCTGGTGCGGAAACGGTTATTGCCAGTTATTGGCCCATCGGCGACGAGATCACGCGCTGTTTCATGGATATGTTCTACTCGACTCTGGCTGACAACCGGGGAGTGCAGGCATCTTTGAACTCGGCCATGACGGGCATGCGCAACGTATCCGATGATCCAAGACATTGGGCGTCCTTTTATATTCTGCGGAGGCAATGAGGAGAACCTATGAATATCCGGCTTTGCATATTGATCGGGGCAATCATCCTGTTTTCCGTTTCGGCTTCGGCCACAACCACGACCAGGTATATGGAGGCCCAGGTCGTCTGCCAATTGGAGGTGGGCGTTGACCCCGATTCCATGGCTGCGGCCATGGGGGCTACAGTCGTTGACCGCCTGGAGGCGGCCGACACCTATCTCTTTGATTTTTCGCAACCGGATCCGGTTGATGTCCTGATTTCTTATATGGAAGCCCTCCCGACTGTGCTCTACGCTCAGCCGAATTATGTTATCAATATTTTCGATTTGCTCCAGGTCAGCCAGCCGTTTGTGGATAAGACCAGCCCGCCTTTTGTTGACGGTGAATCTCCTCCCGCCTTTTACCGGCAATACACCGACGAGCAGATGATGATTGATGATGTGCTTGCCACCGGTGTGACTGGCGAGGGGATTGTTGTGGCTGTTATTGATGGCGGATTGGACCGCAATCATCCGCTTTTTGAAAATCGTCTGCATGATGTTGCCTTTGATTTTGTCGAAAACGATAATGATCCATGGACCGATTATGGTTCACTCGCTGACCACGGTACTTTTGTTGCGGGGATTATCGCCCGCGCCGCACCCGATGCCCAGTTGATGATAATCCGCAGTTTTGGATCGTCCGGTAACGGGACCAGCTTCAACATCACCCGCGGTATTTATTTTGCGGTCGAACACGGAGCTCAGGTTATCAATATGAGTTTTGGTATGTATGCTGAGGATCAAGCCATCAATGATGCCATCGAACTGGCCCATTATTTTGGCGTGGTTATGACTGCTTCGGCCGGCAATAATGATCTCCAAGTAGATCAATTCCCGGCCTCGCATCCGTATGTGCTCAGTGTGGCGGCTGTAGATTCGGCCGACGTCAAAGCTTATTTTTCCAATTATTCCCTCACCGTGGCTTTCACGGCACCGGGCGTGGATGTCTATGGCCCGCTGAGTGGAGGCGACGTTTGGGGTTGGTGGTGCGGCACTTCCTTTTCAACGCCTTATGTTTCAGCTCTGGCCGCCCTGCTCAAATCACATTACGGGGAATGGACGCCCGAAATGATTATGCAACGGATGAAAACTAACGCAATCGATATCAGAATGCTGAACCCGCTCTACGAAACCCTGCTGGGGAATGGTCGCATCAACTTCTTTTATTCCACTTATATCTGCGGCGATGCCAATCGCAGCGGCAATCTGAATCTGGGTGATGCTGTCTTTCTGATCAATTATGTCTTTAAGCAGGGAGAGACGCCGGTACCTCTGAAAGCAGGCGATACCAGCAATGACGACGCCGTCAATGTGGGAGACGCCGTGTATATGATAAATTTCATATTCCGTAACGGCCCGCCTCCCGTATGTCCTGATTAGGCAAGGTCGAGGAATGGAAAAAGGAGGATCGGGAAGTGTATCCGAACCTCCTTTTTTTTGTTAGAAGCCGTGGCTATCTGACCAACATCATCTTGCGCGTTTGTACGAATTCCTCGGCTTGCAGGCGATAGAAGTAGATGCCGCTGGCTACCGACCGGCCATCAGCATTCTTTCCATCCCATACTACTGTGTGATAACCGGCATCGAGCATTTCGGAAATCGGAGTGGCCACAACCTGACCGGTAATATTGTAAATAGTCACCGTGGCCTCGGACGCCCGAGGAAGGCTGAAATTGATTTCCGTAGCCGGGTTAAATGGGTTGGGACGGTTCTGATAGAGAGCGAAAATATCCGGCAAGGCGCCCTCTCCGGCGACGGCCAGGCCAGAACCCCGATCACCAGTCTGTCGTTTGTATGGGGGACAGAAGTCTTCGTCGGACATATCCGATCCCGATCCACCGACGGCATCATAGCCGGTGACCTGGACGCGGCAGGTGCTGGAGGGCGGTCCGGTAACGACCCAGTCAAATTCACCGGGATTCCCCGGAACATTACCGATCTCTGTCCAGTTGGAACCGCCATCGGTTGAATATTCAATTACCGATTGGACGAGGCCGACATTATCGGATGCATCCCAGGTGATGGTCTGGGTCTGGCCGATATACCAGACTTCGCCTCCGTTGGGATAGGTCACAGTGATTTCGGGATCGTAGGTGGCATCCAGAGCCTTGAACAGGTTCAATCGGCCACTGCCCAATCGTCCGGCATAGGCCGGATTGAGACCGTCGATATTGTCGGTGTTGTCAACGATGATGTCGAAAATCTCCTGCCGGGTCAGGCTGCTGTTGTGCGATTTCAGGAACCCGGCGGCTGCGGTAACATGAGGAGCCGCCTGCGAGGTACCGCTGACCCAGGCGTAGTAGTGGGCGTAGTGGAAAGAGTAGGTGCTGAGGATATCCACGCCCGGAGCCGACAGGTCGACCCAAGTGCCGTAGTTTGAGAAGTCGGCCTTGATGTCTGAGGAATCGGTCGCACAAACATCAATGACATCGGCGCGTGTGCCCAGATAGTCGGCCGACTGGCTGTTGCTGTTGCCGGCTGCCGCGCAGACAAAAACGTCATTGGCGACGGCATAATCGACGGCCGCACCCAGACCGCCCGAGTTGGATGATCCCCAACTGCAATTGATGGCCATGGCGCCGTTGTTAACGGCATAGTATATGGCCGAGGCGGCGAAGTCCATGCGCACGTAACCGACTTCGTAGCCGTAGATCGGATGCGGAGCCGACCAGCCGATACGGCAGGCCATGACTTTGACGCCGTTGGCCGGATCGTTAGTACCAGTGTTCCAACCGCCGGCCAATCCGGCCACACCGATGCTGTTATTGGTGATAGCTCCCATGATACCGCCGACATGTGAACCGTGGCCGTTGAAATCGGTTGGTTCGTTATCGGTTTTGGTGGAATCTTCACCGGGCCAGACATTGTAAACACCATGAACAAAGTCCCAACCGACCCAGTCGTCAATATAACCGTTGGCATCATCATCGACACCCGGGCTGCCGTTATATTCCGCCCAGTTGATCCAGACGTTCCCGTCGGTATAGGGCGAAAGACCGCCCAGATCGCGCATGTTGTATTGCAGGCCGGTATCGAGATCGGCCACGACCACAGTTGCATCGCCGGTTTCATAATCCCAGGCGTCGGTGGCATCGATATCATGATCATTGGGCTCGTTAAAATTCCATTGATCGGTCAGGAAATAGGGGTCGTTGGGGAAGCTCTCATAAACCGGATGAACACCGATGGGCTGGGTCATTTCGACATGGCCATCGACGGCATAGGCTTTGAGTACTTCTTCCAGTCTGAATTTTTCGCCGAATTTAATCACGTAATGCCGGGTCAAATCCGGGGCTGGAGTATCAGTGGGTTGCACGGTCGCGGCCCGATCAACCGGCTCGGTATCGGGAAATTGTCGGGAGAATTTGGTTACCGCGTATTTTTTGTTCAATTCATCGAGGCTGGTGCGGCCAGTGAGATAGACTATTTCCTTATCTTTCTGTACTGCCGTGATTTGTGTCGTCGGAACTTCTTTGAGCTGGACAATCATTTCATTGGGCACGTAATAAATCATACTCGGAGGCGGTTTTTTGAAGGGGATGTAAACTTTTTTGGTGTAATCGCTGCTGATAAGATCTTTGGTTGTCTGAGCCGCTCCGAGGACAGCAAAAGACAAGACAAGTAGTAAGGCAATAATTGTCAATTTACGCATTGTTACCTCCAATCTGGCGGATTGAGTTATTACCAACATGAAAAGAGAACGCATCGGCGAACTAATAAGGTTATTGTGCCACCTCCTTTCAAGAACATAAGTCGTTGGGCGAGAAGCAAATTCCTAAACGGTCCTCAATAATCTCCTCCAAAACGAATGAGACAGAATTTAATCTGAAGACGTCTACACTTTATATATGGTCAATTGATGTCACCCCAGAGGAATGGGTAGTATAAGCTATCAGATTTCATATAGCAAGCGGTTTTTAAGAAATGATCCCGGCCCCGATTATTTAATTATATGATGTAGATAAATCCATATATTAGCCGATAAAACTATTGACAGAAATGCAGGTAAATGTTATATTGACAATAGGTTAGCCTGCATCTACAACATGGCTTGAATTATTGGTTATCCGAGTACACTTGAATTGAAATGTATTTTTAAGTTCATATCCTAAGCGGCAATATTGGCTGCAACGACATCTTCTGGTTTTTCTGATCAAGCTGATTCGCCGGAGGTGATAAAATGAAAAAATCGTTGAAGACGTTAGTGGGCCTTATCCTCGTTATTGTTTTATTTACCGCTTCCGAATATGCTGGTGGCGAGGCCGTGCCTTATCCTTGCGAAAACGATCTAATTGAGGTCATGTTTGCGCCCGATTCCAAAGTCCGTCTTCGAGGCGGTGAACCGGTGGATTTGACCCGGCGGGCCATGATCGGAGTAGAGGAGATTCTTCAGCCGGCGGGCGAGGCGCTCTGGAGCCGTCATTGTGATTTGTCCGAAGAGCGGCTTGATGAACTGCACGCTTTGGGTGAGGCTCGATCAGGGGAGACGTTGTATAACCTGAATAATATTTATAGAGTGAAGATCGGTTCCGGTCAGGACATCTGGCAGATCAGCAAGGAGTTGGAAGCGCTGCCCGGGATTATTCACGCTCGCCCGGTACCCAAACCGATGCCTTTGCCGATTCCGCCCGACTATGAATCGACGCAGGGTTATCTTGATCCGGCCGTATCCGTACCATCTGGTATATCTGCCGAATATGTCTGGAATTTATTTGGAGGAGTGGGTGGCGGGGTCACCGTCTGTGATCTGGAATACGGCTGGAATTATGCTCATGCCGATATAACGATGTTACCCGGTTCGCAGATAAATCCCTATACCATCTATATCCCTTCAGGTATGGACGACCGCCATGGAACGGCAGTGGTCGGAGAAATGGTATCCGATAGTAACGGCTGGGGCACGACCGGTATCTGCTTCGGAGCGCTTTTGAAAACCTGTGGTACTTATTATGATGATCCGCTTTACGGCTACACCGTTTGGAACGTTCCCGGAGCCATCACCATTGCCGCTTCGGCTTTGTCTCCCGGAGACGTTATCCTGATCGAACATCAATGGGATTATTACGGCGGCAATACCTTTGTACCCATCGAATGGTGGACTGACAGTTCGCCCAACCCGCAGACATTCAACCCCTGTTATGCGGCCATCACCAACGCCATTGCCCTGGGTATTAACGTAGTCGAGGCGGGGGGTAACGGTAATGTCAACACCGATGGCATGGCCTGGTACGGCAATTCGGGGGCAATAATCGTCGGTGCCGGTGGAGCTGCTCCGGGACCGAATAGCGATCGCCAGAGGCTGTCGTTTTCCAGCTACGGCTCTCGTTTTAACCTTCAAGGCTGGGGCGAGAATGTTGTCACCGCCGGTGATACTGGCACAATACCGTTGTATAAAGCTGAAGGTAAAAACTACTGGTACACCAATTCGTTTAGCGGCACCTCCAGCGCTTCACCGATTGTGGCTGGTGCGGCTGCCTGCTGCGTCGGTTACTGGACAGGTCTGGGCTGGCCGGCAACGCTTTTAACACCCAATCTACTGCGCAATACCTTGATAACTACCGGCACGCCGCAGGATTTTTCGGTGGCCGGAAATATCGGCCCGCGGCCCAATCTACGCGCTGCCTGTTCGGTGCTGGTCCGCCAGCAAATCGAATGGCAGGATATCACTCCGCCGGAAATCGCCAATAACGGCGGTCGCACAATCGGCGTGGCTTGGGGAGATTTTGATGATGACGGTGACGAGGATGTCTATCTGACTTGTAACGGCCCCAACAAATTGGTTCGCAATGAAGGGGGCGGCGTCTTTCTGGATCTGACTAACCCGCCGCTTGGTGATGCCTCGCTGAGTAAAGGCGCGGCGTGGGGCGATTATGACAACGACGGCGACCTCGATCTTTATCTTTGCAATGAAGGTGTCTCGAACAAACTTTTCCGTAACAACGGCATGGCTCTCTTTTCCGACGTTACTACCAGCCCGCTTGATGACGCCGGGATGAGCCAGCATGGTATCTGGGGTGACTATGATAACGACGGCGATATCGATCTGTATGTGGTCAATTATGCCAGCGCCAATAAACTGTTGCGTAATGACGGCGGCGGTAGTTTCACCGATGTCTCGGCTGCTCCGCTCAATGATGCCGGCAGCGGTGGCGGCGCGGCCTGGGGTGATTACGACAACGACGGCGATCTCGATCTCTATCTGGTTAACTTCTATTCCGAACCCAACAGACTCTACCGCAATGACGGCGGCGGATCGTTTACCGACGTAACTGTCAGCCCGCTGGATGACGCCAATGAGGGCGTGGCCTGTGCCTGGGGGGATTATGATAACGATGGCTTCCTTGATCTTTTCCTGACCAACAACGGTCAGGCCAACAAGCTGTTTGACAACACCGCCGGAACATTCGCCGACGTGACCAGTGGCGTTTTAGGCGATACCAGCTACAATTTCGGTTGCGCCTGGGGCGATTACGACAACGATGGCGATCTCGACCTGATGACCACAACGAGTTATTGCTGTAACAAACTGCTGCGTAACGATGGCCTCGGCGCGTTTACCGAGGCCACCTCCGGTTTTCTATTTCAAGAAAATGAGTTCAGCATGGGTGCAGCCTGGGC
>JAAEQF010000452.1 GCA_024231695.1 FCB group bacterium | reverse complement strand
GTCATCTTGACATAGCCACCCAGAGGAATCAGACCAATACAGTATTCCGTATCGCCGAATTTCTTTTTGACAATCGAGGGTGGAAAGCCGAGTGAAAAACGTTCGACACGGATGCCGGATTTTTTGGCCACAAGAAAATGGCCCAGTTCATGAAAGAAAATCAAAACACCTAAAACGAATATCGTGGACAGAGCTGTAATCATAACTATTTCCCAATCAGATCGTAAGCTTTTTGCCGAGTATCGCGGTCACAATTTAATATATCGTCAATTCCCGGCTGTTTGCATACGACATGTTTAACTAAAATATCTTCTATAAGTTCCGTTATTTCAACGAACCCGATTCGCCCGGCCAAAAAGCTCTCGACCGCAACCTCGTTGGCCGCATTTACCGCCGCCGGAGCCGTCCCGCCCATCTCGGCCGCCTTACGAGCCAGCCGCAACGCCGGGAATTTCTCCTCGTCCGGCTCATAAAAATCAAGTCTTCCCGCCCCGGCCAGATCGATCATACCGTTATCCGAAGGCAGTCTTTCCGGCCAAAAAATCGCGTAGGCAATCGGCAGTTTCATATCCGGATTGGATAGCTGGGCGATTATCGAACTGTCGATAAACTCGACCATGGAATGGACAATCGACTGTGGATGAATGACTATTTTCACATTGTCCGGCGGGATTGAAAAAAGCCAGACGGCTTCTATCAATTCCAGACCCTTGTTCATCATCGTGGCCGAATCGATACTGATTTTGGGGCCCATTTTCCAGGTTGGATGAGCCAGCGCTTCTTCGCGGCTAATATCCTTGAAAGTAGACTTTTCCCGCTTAAGAAACGGGCCGCCCGAGGCAGTCAACAGAATGCGCCGAACCTCGTCGCTTTTACCGGCCTTAAGGCATTGCCAGATTGCCGAATGTTCAGAATCGATTGGCAGGATTTTGGCCCCGCTCTTCTCAATCTCAGATTCGAACAAAGGCCCGCCGACAACCAGAGATTCCTTGTTGGCCAAAGCCAAATCCTTGCCGGCTCGGACCGTTGCCAGCGAAGCCATCAACCCGGCGGCTCCGACGAGGGCATTGAGAACCATATCGTTTTCCGGCAGGGCGGCAACTTGAGTCAAGCCTTCCTGACCGTAACTTATTTCCAATCCGGGCAGCGGATCGAGTTTTTTTAACTCGTCGGCCTCTTTGGCCGAATAAACGACAGCGTACCGGGGTTTGAATTTCTTGATCTGTTCGGCCAGCAGTTCAACATTGCGCCCGGCGGTCAGAGCCAGAATTTCGAATCGCCCCGGATTGGCGACGATAACCTCAAGCGCCGAACAACCGATCGAACCTGTGGAACCAAGTATGGAAAGTCTCTTTGCCTTCATCTATACCCGTATAACGAAAATGTAAGCCGTTTGTTTCTTCGGCAGTTTACGTCCAAACTCTGGGCAAACAAACAAAAAACCGCTCCGGGCTTTCCACCGGAGCGGCCGTTTTTTGCTTTGAATCTGATTAACCGTCGGAATTGGGTGAATCGGTTTCCAGAACCGGACGTTCACTTCCTGCCTGCCAGACTTGAATCATCCGCACCGGTTCGACCGGCATCGATCTCTCTTTAAGCTTCCGATTGCCCTTGACTTCGACCTTGGCGATTTCATTGGCTACTTTCATCCCCTCGACTACCTGACCGAAAATCGTGTATTTGTCATCCAGATCGGGTAATTGACCGAGACAGATGAAAAACTGGCAGGAAGCCGAATTAGGATCGGTGCCGCGAGCCATCGACAGCGTTCCCGGCATATGTTTGAGATTGGAAAACTCGGCCGGAATCAGATATCCGGCATGGCCGGTGCCGTCGCCTTCGGGATCGCCGCCCTGAATGATAAATCCGGGAACGACGCGATGAAAAGTCAGACCGTTATAAAAACCCTGATCCACCAGTTCGAGGAAATTCTGGACATGGTTGGGAGCGACTTCGCG
>JAAEQF010000451.1 GCA_024231695.1 FCB group bacterium | reverse complement strand
GAAAACGCACCGTTTTTGCTGTATGATCCGGCTATCGACAAAGAGGGCGAAGACAACCTTGCCTTTATCCTCAACGATATGATTCAGACCGAGTTTATAACCGAATCAGCCGATCTGGCCTATATGGCCGATATAGAGATGCGCAAGAAAATCAAAGTGAAATCGCGCGGGATCGACCATGCCGGGTTCTTTGTCCTCAACCGCGTGTATATGCCTTCAATTCTGGTCGAATCGGCTTTTATCTCGAACAAAGAAGAAGAAAAGCTTTTGCGTAAAAAGTCTTTCCGCAAAAAGGTCGCCGAGGGGATTTATAATGCCGTCAAGCGGTTCAAGGCTAAATACGAGAGGATATGATGCAGGATAAACCGATTGGAGTCTTCGACAGCGGCGTCGGCGGTCTGACCGTCGTATCCGAAATTCTAAAACAGCTTCCCGGCGAACAGGTGGTTTATTTCGGCGACGTCGGCCGCACGCCCTACGGTCCCCGCTCCAAGGATATCATTATTCAATTCACCCGGCAGGATGTGGCTTTCCTGCGCGAACAGGATGTCAAATTTATCATCTGCGCCTGCAATTCGGCCACGGCCGCGGCGTTGGAAACGGTCGCCGGCGAGAACGACATCGATATGCTGGGGGTAATCGAACCGGGCGCTCGGGCCGGAGCAGCAACAACCAGGAACGGCAAAGTCGGCATTATCGGTACGCAGGCCACGGTGGCGTCCAATGCCTATGCCAAAGCGATTCATCATATCGACGAGAAGATCAAAGTCTTTTCGCTGGCCTGTCCCCTGTTTGTACCGCTGGCCGAGGAAGGTTATCTGGACCGCGAGGCGACCTATTTGATCGCCGGAGATTACCTGAAAGGCCTTAAAGAAAACGATATCGATACGCTGGTTCTGGGCTGCACTCATTATCCGTTGATGAAGCAGACAATTCAGGATGTTATCGGCGATGACGTGACCCTGATTGATTCGGCCACGGCAACGACTCGTGAGGTTAAGAAATATTTGGAAGAGCATGGTTTGAAAAACCGGGATGGTAAAGCGACGGACCATAAGTTTTTCGTTTCGGATGTTCCGGATAAATTCGCGG
>JAAEQF010000450.1 GCA_024231695.1 FCB group bacterium | reverse complement strand
GCGGTAGATAAATCAGTAAAGCATCGGTCCCACAGTGCTTCCGGGACGGAAGCACTGTGGGCCGATGCTGTGTGAAACGTCGTTGTCGCAGCAGCAGCAGTGGCAGCAGCGGCAGCAGCAGCACGGTTCACTCGGTAACAGTAAAATTTTATAGAAAGTAGCAGTGGCGCTAACAGCGGCAGTGGCAACAGCAGGTGGTCGAAAAGCGGTCGTCAGTATGTGAAGCCATAGCTTTTAGATGGCAGGCAAAAGAAAGGGATCTTGGGATGTAGGAGTTAGGAGGAAAGGAGAAAACGGCGAACAGGCATTTCTTGTAATAGCGAAGCGCGAGGTGATATCTAGTGAACAACGGGTGAACACAATGTGTACTGTGTTTCTTGTAATGCGAAGCCACAGGTGATATCTATTGGTGATTTATGTGTTTCTTGTAATGCGAAGCCACAGGTGATATCTAGTTTGGACAAGGTTGCCATGTTAGCTGTCTCACAAAAGTCTCAAAGGGAAAAAGTTATGAATTTTTCGAAATTGAAAGTCGGAAATTTGAGCGTTTTGGCCGGCCTTTACACTGGGCTTCAACGGGCCGGCACTTAGAAGACTATAGCAAAATCACGAAAAGTCATGAAAAATCACCCATTTTTCATAAAATTGGTTCTGGCGGCTTCTGGTCGCCATC
>JAAEQF010000449.1 GCA_024231695.1 FCB group bacterium | reverse complement strand
TATACCCCATCCGCTTGCGGTGGGGTTTCCGCTTGTTCCCTCTCCCTGGGGAGAGGGGTAGGGTGAGGGGATAAAATAGAGATTATCCACTTTGATACCCCGTCCGCTTGCGGCGGGGAGCTTCATTGCCAAAAAAAAAGATTTGCTCAGCCAATCATCACGTTTTGGGGTGTATCCAAATTGAAGCTTCAGGGCAGCTATACGTAACAAATGCTGCATTTTCTATTAATAATGGTAGGTTAAGACTAATTATAAAATCACTATACTTCCCTTGTCAAGCAAAATTTTGTCTATTTTACAATGCGGGCGGAAGGGGAATTTCAATCTAAAATTGACCGCTCGTGATAACCGAGTTTGACCACCCTGAGCCTTGTGTAACGTGTATGATTCATTATGGCCCGGCCTTATTTTAACGGCGGGTGAAACGGAGGGAGCCCATAGGGCGACCGGAGTTTCACCCGCTCGGATATGCACCGGCAAACATGCCACCGGTTTGTTATTGGGGAAGGTCTTTTATTGCCCTTGCTTTCCTCTGGTCATAATTGATACCAGTCCTCGACATATTGTACACGAAAGCGGATATGTAAAACCAAGTTCGCCGATCAGCATATCTCCCCCCATATCCGTTACCATATGAACATCATGATCATCCGAGCCGATATCGAAGCATGTCGTATTTTAGTCGTCATAGTCACATTGATGGTTTCCAAGCAGCCCTTTTGGGGATTGTACGCCGAAATTGCCGTTTATTTTACATCCTTTTGTTCGCCCTTAGACTCTGCTTCAAGCGATAACTCTCCTATGTTCAATTGATAATGCGAGCTTTTTGAGTCAGCTGATCCAATAAAACAGTGGCTATATGGATCTTACCGGTTCCGCTTCGTTCGAAAAAGATAACACTCTGACGTTACGTTATATACCCGCATATAGGCAATTCCCGAAGCAATCGTATGTCTAAATCCGCCGTGGCATTTAAATCAAATGTCACAATGGGTTTGAGCGGGGAAATTTCGCTTCCCTGATTCTGCGTGTCAACTTGTTTTCCGGTCGGGCTTGCAGTTCAACAGCTGTTAATTCCAAAAGAAATTTGTCATGATCGATTCCGACTTCTTTGGCCTATCGCAGATGATTCTCCATGCCGTCAGCCATGGTGTACAGTTTCAATGCCTTCAGGTTTTCTATTAACGCCAATGATAACGGACCTTTCATATCCCGACTGCCCATAAACCAACATATCGGGAGGCGACAGGGACGACCAGTTTGCCAATTAAGCAATGTAGGCATCGGTGTCATTTATATAAATGAGAATATGACGCCGCTCCTCACTGGTATAAATATTGTTCTCCAATGCCGGATCAATCACTGCTTCAACCTCTCTGGCCGGGTGGTCCCTGTAAAACATAACAGCCGCTATAACGTCCTTGATCCCATTGGTTTTGTTCTGAGCATTTCAAAAATCCGAAAGCAAAAGATTCAAGGAGTCCGACCACATTGGCTGCCATTACCGAATAGAACGGGAGATCTTAAACGCCATCGGCCGCTGATAAATGAGCTCGAGATAATAATCCGGGTTCGGAGAACATTTATTGTCACCGTAATATTTTTAGGCTCCCATAGGCGACACACTGCTTTAGTACCTTCTCGTTTAACTCCGACAGGCTTGCCGCATCGGGAACCGGCACTATGTAATGGCGCCGTGAAAAGCCGGCCAAACCTTCAACACCACCTTTTTCATAATCGCTGTCAGGATTACAAAAATGAACATCAGAACGGTAATCGGCCTTAAATTTGCCAAACGCCTTATGCTCTATGCGCTCTTTGCCCTAAAGTGCTTTTCGCACTGCGGTTGTCAGATCATCGTAATTACGGGAAAAATACCCCCAAAATACTCACACGCATGGATGTGTGCGTCAAAAAATGTTTGTTGGCGCGCAGGGATAAAATCGAACAAAATGTTTCCCCGAGTATTTTGACCACATGCAAAAAAAACTTCAACCGAATCTCCTGACCGGCCTTGATTGCTTTCGAACTTTTCCAGGCCGCTCCCGCCAGCCTACCGCCCAGTCTTTTCCTCGATCTGCGAACGCCGTTGATCGCGCTTGGCGATCTTCTCCATGGCCTTAAAATAATCTCTTTGCACTTTCAGATTCGATACCTTACAGTAGCGTTGCGTGGTCGTGATCCAGTTGTGGCCGAGGATATCCTGGATGGTCGCCAGCTCCGCATCGGCATTCAACATTTGTGTGGCCATGGTATGCCTCAAATGATGACATGATACTTTCACGCCACTTCGGCGGGCATAATACTCCATCCGCTTTTGTATCCCTCGAACCGATATCGGTTTTCCTTTGAAGGTCCCTTTTTCCACCAGAAAAATTTCTTGAACATTTTTTCCCTGCCGAACTTTCAGGTAGTTCCCCAGCGCATCATTGGCGTCATTGCTGATATAAACAACTCGATCCTTCCTACCCTTTCCGTTACGCACCATCAGTCGTTGACGATCCAGATCTATCCCGTCAACGGTTAAATAAAATACCTCCTCAACTCGCAACCCGCACCGGAGCATTAACATGAACATGGCCCGATCGCGACGTCCTTTGACCACTTTGAAAAACGTAGCGACCTCTTCTTCCTTTAAGGCTCGGGGAAGTGGTTGGGGTAATTTTAGCATATAGTCGCTTTTTACCGGATTGGTCAGCCGGATTTTTTCTTCATGGTAAAGATAATCATAAAACCGGCGGATACTGTTCAGATGGCAATTGATCGTTTTGGCGACGAGCCGCCTGTCAAAGAGGTGATCGACATATTCGAGCACTTTACGATGGTCGAGCTTTTCGATGGGAACATCCAGCCAGAGCACAAACAGTTTCAATGTGTGAATGTAGTTCTTGACCGTGTGAGATGATAAATTCCTTCTCTTTAAATGTCGTCTATAATTAACGATCGAGTTGGTCATGTCCATCGCTCTGGTCCCTTTCTATTTTCGCCATGGCTTTAAAATATTCTTCTTCACGGGTTTTGTCTGTTAGTCTGGCATAGATCCGGGTGACGTTTAAACTGGAGTGCCCCAATAATTGCTGAAGAACCTCCAGCCTCATTCCGGCATTTAAAAGGTCTGTTGCATAGGTATGCCGAAGGCAGTGGACGGTATAGTTTTTGCCATCGAGATCAGCCTTTCGAACATACTTTATAAATCTGACCCTGGCTGCAGAATAACTCCACCGTCCGCCACCCTGGCCGTAAAAAAGATTTGACTTGCGATGATCTCGACTATTGAGCCAGACGACTACATCCTCTTTTGCATCATCGCTGAAGTAGACTACCCGTCCAATTTTATTCTTGGCCGCTTCGTAAATCTTAATCGTCTTTTCATTTAAATCGAGATCATTTATCCGCGTATCCAGCAATTCGCCAATTCTCATGCCGGTGCGAAGCAAAAGCAGGATCATCGCCCGATCCCTTACATGATCAATCACGGATAAAAGTTTAACCGTATCTTCGGGCGTCAAGGCCCGCGGAAGCGATTGCGGCAATTTGATCGTTATCCGCCGCAGAACCAGATCCGGATGAACGATCTCCTCTTTGACTAAAAATCTTAAAAATGCATAGATTGTTTGAAGCCTGCCCTTGACTGAACTTAATTTCAAATTACGATCCTGTTCGTTTTCAACAAAAGCCTCGATGCACCGGCGGGTAATCATCTCAACATGGGTAACTCCTTTTTCCTTTACGAATAAAAGAAAAAGCATCAGCGCGGTACAGGCCGATCGAATCGTCGCGGGCCTGGCGTTCTGCCGGTACTGGCGCCGCAGATATTCTTGAACATGATCAGCACCCGGCAAGGTGAGACTCGATATTTTTTCCAGTGATCGGTCGAGGGTTTTACGCCGAAAGGAACGTTCCCTTTTCCACTGAATGGTCCCATCGATAAATGAAGCCTGGGTGAATCGAGAATAGGGAATTGCGTTGTCCGAAATGGGGGTGGGTTGCCATCCGCCAAGCTTCTCATGTAAATTCAGCGGATGACAGCCCAGGTGATGGTTGGGATTAAAACTGGTTTGGTGTAATTCGGCCATTGGTGCCTCCTTTTTCTGTTTTAATAGAAAAAACAAGCATATAATGGCCTTTTAACCCCTATTCGTCAAAGGTCATTTTGTTACGTATAGAGGGCAGTAAGCGATCATTCCATATAGTTCGAAATATTGTCACCTTGTAGCATCAACAAACATTCAAGGCAGAGTCAAGTGACTGACCCTGCCTTGAATGTTTGTTGATGG
>JAAEQF010000448.1 GCA_024231695.1 FCB group bacterium | reverse complement strand
GATCTATAGAGGAGTAAAATCATGCGGATGGGAATTCGGATCATTCGGATCGGTACCCTTGCGGTATTCTTCTATGTTGGAGAATCCGTCACCGTCCAAATCCAAATCCGCGTCGTTCAAACTTGAATTGAGACCATTGGCGTCTTCCCAGCTGTCCGGCATGCCGTCCAAATCCGAATCAATATTGAAGGTGGCTGTGCAATTTATATCAGTGGACATTCTTACGTAAACGGTCTCATTGCTATTTGTGAAGCTTCCGGACCACCCGGTAAAAACAGATCCTATGCCAGCCTGAGCTTCAAGACGAACAGAAGTAAGATGATTATACGTCTCCGTACAATTCGACTCGCAATCGATACCTGTTGGATAGCTTGTTACGGAGCCGTCGCCATCACCATTGAGTGAAACCGTCAGATCATTATACGAAAATAAACGCAAACCTATGATTACCGGATCATGATCCGAAGCCCGATAAGGATCGTCATTATAAAGGCTGGTCAATTGGCCTGCGGATTTGGATTCTTCGTTATAATCCAAAACCGTGGGTTCATCCGAATTGATGTGCCATTCGGTACAACCGGTCACCTGAGGAGTTAAAGTTGAGCTCGAAAGCGCATGATCCAGGTATCCCCACATTCCATCGTCACCGTAGCTATATGCGTCATCACCCATGTACGAGTAAATCAGGTTTGTATAGCTGGCGTTTGTAATTGCGGTAATGGGATCTTCCATGGCGTAACAATTTAAAGCGCCGATAATAAGAAAATCGGTATCGCCGCTCGATGTCGGATCATTCGACAGCCAATTGACAAGAACCTCGGCTCCGGATATTCGCGTCAAATTACAATTTCCCTGCCCATCGTTGGCGTCCGGGTCTCCAAGGCTGTTGCAATCGGAATCCCTGAATTTAAAATGATTGACGACCACTGTAAATTTTTGGTTGGTTCCCGCTTCCTTAAAGGTTTGAGCCAGAGCGGGCCGGTTTTTCTCTTCATGGTAATTGGCGTCATATGAATCGTCTAAAACGGCGAAAGAACCGACCAGCGTTACCGTACCGGGTTTATAGATAAACGCGACTTTAATGGCGTAATCACCGATTGTTCCGGTATCGACAAAATTATAAGTCCCCGCGCCGGCGATCGCGTTAATCGCATCGATCAAATCCTGAACAGAAGATGTGTCGTTGTTTTCAATTTCCATCAACCCCACAATATCGGCGTCAATGGCGACAATCGCGGCCACGATCTTATTTTTCTGACGGGTGAATTCGGAAACTGAATCCGCGCCCCGGCAATCCTGATCGGAATTGGGTCCGCAATCCGAGCTTCCGGTATCGATTCCATCAAAATAATTAAGCATATTGAAGCTTGCGACGGTTAAGGTTCCCTCCACGTCGTTCGGAGCAGCCGGACGTGGATTGGCAGGTGTGAAAGTTACATTGCCGGTTGGCTGAAGTTGGCGGAGAGAGTGAGTTCGACGTATCGCCCCAGGTAACAGGTTTCAGTGACATATAGGGTTTCCGGGATGGTGACCTGCATACCTTCGAAGGCTTCGAGCGCATCCACGCTCGATAGCGGAAAAGATATCGAAGCGGCTGTGGGCAGGGCATTGCCGGAGCTTAGCACGGTTACTGCCGTAACCGAGGTTAATTCTGTGAGACTGCTGCCGTTGCTGCTGTATTCGTCAACTGTTCCGGCGACCCGGACTTTGTCTTGCACGACGACGTCCGTGCCGAAGCTTCCGTCGGAAACAAATATTCCTTCCGAAGTCGCGGGGTTGCCGTCGGCATCTGCGTTTTCTTCCTGAACATAGAACCCGTTGAGACCGGTGGGCGATCCCTGAAAATCACCGACCACGATACCTTCGATGATATGAGCGTTTCCGTCTTCCGCGCTGGTGGTCCCGCTCCCCTGGATATCGTGAATTAGCGTGATGGTCGGAGCCGATACATCAAACGTCCATTGAGAATTCGAAGCCATATTATCGACATCGCCGTCCTGATCGGTCACATTCGCGGCCACGATCGTAACCGTAACGGTTTCCGTATCCTTAAAATCCGTATCCGGGTTTAAAGTGTAATTTTGATCACCGCCGGTAACTGCGGCGGTGTAACTTCCGCCAATAGTTCCGTTGATCGTATACCAGGCATCGGAAACCGTGGCATCCTCGCTGAAGTTTACGGTTGAATTGGTTATCGGATCGACTCCAGTGTCGCTGTCGGCCGGGGAAGTGCTTGAAACTGTCGGCTCATTATCGGGCACGTATTCTTCGTTTGGCGTGGCGGTGTCTTCAACGAAGGTCGTGCCGAGATTTTCCGAGGTTTCGTCATGCCCGTCTAAGCCGTTGCCGCCGCTTTTGGTTTCCGTGCCCTCATCGAGATCATCTCTTTGCCAGCTGTTACCGAAATCATGCGAACCGCTTGCCACGACATCCTGTGAACCAGTGGCGGTATCGTTCTCATATGTGGAAGTATCCGAACCTTCGTCCGGTCCGTCGACGGAGATCGAGGATTTATCCACCGCCTCGGCTTTGTCTCCCCAGACAACATAATCCAGATCCGAAACCAAATCGGAAGCGCCGTCCCAAGAGTACAGGATCACAATTTCCCCGCCGTTGCTCAAGCCGCCCTGATCGTTAATAGACCCGGCGGCCGCTTCCCGCATTATTCCATCTTCGCCGTCCGCGCTGGAATCATCAAATAATTCATAGGTGGGCGCTGCTCCATAACCCGCCAGAAAATCCGCTGAACCAGTTAATGCCACAGTTTGATATTCTCCGGAGTCAATCGTGGCTCCGTCGGGAAATCTGGCGTGAAAATCGCTGGAACCGCCGCCGCCGTAATCAGATCCGGTAACGATTTTATAATAATAGACACCGCTGCCGGAATTGGTTGCGTCCGTAAGATAAACATCCGATAAATCCAAAGTCGCGCCTGTGGGATTATGTATTTCGATAAATTCGCTGGTTGTCGGAGTCACGGCTATTTCAGTCAGCAATAACTCGAAAGGCGTATTCAGAGCGCCGGGACTGGCATTATCGGCTGAAAAAGTATTATGCTTGGCGATGGTATCGCCTCCGTCCGGATTTCGCCCGATTGAAAGCCCGTCCGTATCCGATCCCCAGTTTTCCACGGCACCCACAATGGAGGCGGAGCCCGAAAAACCACTATAATCAGACACAGGATTATCGACAGCGTCTCCGTTATAGTACATTTGTATAAACTGGTCATTATTGGGATCGTATAAAACCAAATTGTCTCCGCCGTTTGTGAAAACCCCGCTTCCCTCGGCAGCGTCGAAAGCCAGATTATTCCCCGTAACCGTAGGGAAAGATCCTCCACTCTGCACCGAGATAACCACCACGGCGGGACATCCAGGCTGTAGAACAGTGGTGGCCGGAAAAGTATACCAATTGCCGAGTCCGGCATCCCATAACTGGAATCCGGTTATATCGATGGAAGTCGATCCTAAGTTGATTATTTCGACAAGTTCATCCTCGCTCTCGGCTGCGCCGCTGCCATCGGTGTCATAATTATACGTGCTGCTATTCGGATCGGCTATCATTTCATTGAAAGCAATTCCTCCGGCCAAAACATTAGTGGTTTCAGCCGCAAATATTCCCTGGGGAACGCCCGCAAGGAAAAATAAACCTAAAAAAATCAAAAATAGATAGTAAAAATGT
>JAAEQF010000447.1 GCA_024231695.1 FCB group bacterium | reverse complement strand
TCGCACTGCATAAAAGAGCACGCACGACTCCTGCGGTCCGCCGCGAAATTCAGCACTCGGAGCTTTCCGAACGGAAACTCGCCGAAAGATACGGCATCAGCAGGAGCACGGTGCGTAAATGGAAATACCGCGACACGACTGACGATTTTTCGCACAGGCCGCATAATCTGCACGCAACGCTCACGGATCCGGAAGAAGCCGTGGTTGCTGAACTGCGCAGAACGCTTCTGCTTCCTCTGGACGATCTCCTTGTTGTTGTGCATGAATTCATCTGCCCGCATATGTCGCGCTCCGCACTGGACCGCTGCCTGCGGCGGCACGGGGTGTCAAGCCTGAAAAAGCTGATCCCGGAGGAGGAGAATGAAAAGAACCCTCCGAAAACATTTAAAGATTATGAACCGGGTTTCGTCCATGTCGATATAAAATATCTTCCGCAGATGCCGGACGAAACAGACCGGAAATATCTTTTCGTCGGTATCGACAGGGCGACGCGATGGGTGTATATGGAGATCCGGGCCTCGAAAAGTGCGGAATCAGCCAGCTCTTTTCTGAAGAATCTCGTTGAGAAAGCTCCGTTCCGGATTTCAAAAATCCTCACTGATAACGGGAAGGAGTTCACCGACCGTTTCTGCCCGTCGGGAGAGCGTGAACCGACCGGAAAACACGTATTTGATCAGGAATGTGCCGGGCACGGCATTGAGCACCGCCTGATCAGACCGCGCAGGCCGCAGACAAACGGTATGGCTGAGCGCTTCAACGGCAGAATCAAAGAAGTTGTTCAGCAGACAGAGTCTGAATCGTCCCGTCAGCTTAAGGAAACGCTGCTGCAGTATCTCCGCATTTACAATCATCATATTCCGCAGAAAAATCCCGGCCATATCACGCCTGTCGAGGCTCTGAAAAACTGGCGGAAAACTCATCCCGAGTTATTTAAAAAATCGGTATACAATCAGTCGGGGCTTGACAGGTACGCATTATTACCATATTTTTCCGGTACAGATAAGGCAATAACGGCACATGCCTGAAAAAGTCAATGTATAGAGTTTTCTTGCACTTTGGGATAAATTTTATAACTTACTGAATATCCGAGCTTTCCTGTGAAGCTCCCGATATTTTCGCCATAGTTTCCGGCAGGATGGAGTGCAATCCACACCAAGGCTTATTTTTTTTCTACTGAAAACAATGCAGCACAATTTGTCAAGTTTTCTTTTAGCGGAGGCAACCGCACCACCTCCTGTTTCAGCCACACGGAGACTGTCCGGCGGCATACTCCAAAATCCGTCAAATTCCCCCGCATACTTTGCGGTCCCGATAGGATGAAAGCTCTTTTTGCCGTTTTTTCCGGCGGGTACCCCCTTTCGGATTCAGTGTCCGGTACGCTCAGCAGG
>JAAEQF010000446.1 GCA_024231695.1 FCB group bacterium | reverse complement strand
CGCCGACATCAAGGTCACGGGCCAGAGTGTCGATATTGCCGTCGGAAACCTGCAACGATTCCCTTTCGCGCCGCACAAAACGGCAGTCGGCATAATTGACGCCCTTACCTTTGAGCCAGTTAATGCATTCCTTAAGCTTGTTCTTCATCGCACCTCCTGATATGAAAATCACATTGCCTTGATAATAATCTAATTTGAAAAGATGGTCAAGCGATAGAGTGAAATTGACATCACTTTATTAAAAAATCTTCCCCTTCTCTCCACAACGCTGCGCTGCTAAACGGTTGCCTTCACTCGCAGCCCGGATAAAACTATCCGACATCAAATACTCAATCAAAAAACCGGCGGCGAAAATATCACCACATCCGGTCGTATCAAAGACTCTCCTAACCTGCGGCGATGAAACCATTCGGCCGATTATTCTTGTTCCCCGGCGATAAACGGCAAGACAACCATCTGCCCCCAGAGTAATTATCAATGCTTTAGCCGTCGGCAATTCTCTCTTAAAAAAACTAACGGCTGTCTTTCGCTCAAAATCACATCCGGCCAGAAGTTCAAACTCAACCTGATTGACCTGCAAAATATCAGCACAAGCGGCATAACGCCTCCGGTATCGAGGCCGGCGTAGATATCGAGCCACACCGCCAGATATCTTTTTTCTTCCCAGCATCAGGGAATGGATATCCATATAAATCAGGCCGTTATATTCACTGCGAAACCTTTCCAGCGCGACAAGTTTAATATCTCGCCCGGAAATGAAATTGACTAAAACGGCATCACATTCCAATAGCGGCTTGACCCGGCCGCAACTCAACGCCGGTACACCGCCTTTTAGTATTTCCCGCTTGGATGACTGATCGCTGTAACGCAAGACACAATGATTATTTAGTTCATCGACGATGCTAATGTTTGAGCAATCGAGATTGCCATACTGTTTCAGAAATCTATTTAGGGATACACTGCAATCTCGCCCGATATTGACCACCGGAAGGATTATCGCCTTTCCAGCTTCACACAGATATTTGATATTGTATAAAATGCCGCCCCAGGATTTGACTACACTACCATCGGCCTGATAGATCGTATCGCGATTGATCGTGCCGATAACGCCAATTTTAATCTCTGAAAATTTCCGCCGCGGCATCCGACACCTCATCGACGGTTATCAGTTTCATACAACGCATGAAATCGTCGCCGGTTTTGGGACAGACGTTTTTCACGCATTTAATGCAGTCGATATCTTTGATAATCACTTTTTTGTTGTCGGTCAGAGGCGAGGTCTCCGCTGGGTTATCCGGCCCCGACAACACTACCAGCGGACAATTGACCGCTCCGGCCAGATGGGCCAGTCCCGAATCGTTGCCGATAAACAGGTTTGCAAAAGAGAGTATCGCCGCGGCCGCCATTAAATCGGTCCGGCCGCAGAGGTTGATAATCCGTTTTTCATTACCGGCACGGACTTCTTCGCCAGCCATATTATCATCACCGGTGCCGATCAGAACAATCCGGCATTCATATTTTTCAATTAGACGCTTGCATAATCGGCCGTAGTTTTCAGTTCCCCAGCGTCGCGATTCGGCCACGGCCCGTGGTGCAACGGCGACATATCGGTCGTCGTAGGAAAGGCTGTATTCGGAAAGGGCTGCTTCACCAGCAGCGATATTCTCATGATCCAGATAAACGCGCGGTGGGCGAAAAGAAAGGGTTTTGCCGGTCAATTGTTCCAGAAGATACAGGTAGCACCGGGCCCGATGGACTTCTCCTCCCGGCGGTTTGATCGCTCGCGATAAAAGAAAAGACCGTTTGTCTCCGGCATATCCTATCCGCCCCGCTACACCGGCCAATCGGAATATCAGGGCCGATGAAAACGAGGAAGGTAAAATCAGTCCGATATCATACTGGTCACTTTTAATCATCGCCGCCGCCTTTTTGGGGCCGGCCAGACGTGATGATTGATCGTCGATAACGACAATGCGGTCAACATCAGGATGGTTTTTGAAAAGTGGAGCCGTCGCTTTACGGGCCATGACAGCAATATGGCTCGCGCCGGTAATATCGCGGGCATTATCAACGGCCGGCAGGGCCATCACCGCATCGCCGACCCAATTGGGCGCTCGGACAATAAGTTTCATTTACGGAAGCTCTGTTTTTTCCAGTTCCGCCAGATCAAGATAATAATCCTTCAAAGTCGTCAACCGATTCTTCTGTGCTTCCAGATAATATACTTTATTTTCCAGCAAAGTGCCGTCGGAAATAAGGCCCTGCAGATGACGATCTTTGGCGTCTTCCAGTTTCGTTTCAGCCAGATCCAGTTCCTGTTCCAGAAGCGACAGTTTGGAATGGTTGATTTCCAGCCTGCGAAGCAGGATTGTCATTTTGCTTCTAGCGCTTCTTTCGGCGGAAACATACTCCAACCGGGCCGTTTCATAAGCCAGTTCCATCGAATGGACATTGGCGCCGGAAGCTCCCCCGTCCCATATCGGATAGTTGAAATCGACCGACACTCGCCAGTCTTTGGTGTTGATTTTATCCTCGACCTCCTCATCAGCCGTTCGCGTCACCGTTCCCCGCCCGACGGCATAGGAAGCGTTCAGCGTTCCATTAATCCCTGCATTGGTCTGAGTTTTGCTCAATTCCCTCTCGGCAATATCCATATTCACGTGAGCCAATGCGGCCTCACTGGACTTCGAGGCATTCTCCAATAGCCACTTCTCTCTGTTTATATCGGGCAACATTGGCGTCGGTGGAATCTCAAGTTCGGGACTTGAACCTCCGGCCAAATCAAGCAGATGACTAAACTCATTTTGCTTTTCCTCGAAAGTAGCCTGAGCATCGAAAAAACCCAATTTCTTCTCCAAACGCTCTGATTTGCACTCGATCCAGGCTTCCTCGTTGATTACTCCATCGTCGAATTTCACCGAATCCCATTTGGCATTATAATTGGCCAACTGGCTGTTGTTTTCGGCTTCTTCCTGATCGACCTCGGCTGTCAACAGATCAAAGAAGGCGGTAATCCCTTCCTTTCGCAAATCGGCCCGGTTGACTTGCCATTCGATATCGGCCTTGCTGAGATTATCCCGTGCTTCGCGATAAGCCGAACGAGAGCTTGATGTTTGAAACAGCGGCTGGCTGAATTGCAGATAAAAATTGCCCAAACGTCGTTTGTCGGTTGCTGTTGAGAATCCAACCAGTTTCCGAATAGTCAAAGTATCGTTAATGACTTCGTCTACGTACAACGCGTTAGGATATTCATCATTTCTCAAATTAAGCTGAGTTTCAAAAGTCAGGTCGCCACCGGTGATAATTTTCTGCTTCAACCTCAGATTGCCCCCGCCAAAAACATTGGTTCGCTTGAAAAAGATTGGATCGAAAAAACCGGGGTAGGTGTCATAATCTTCGCTTTCCTGATAGGTCGGACCGGAGGCATTCAATGAAATTTCCGGCAGGAAATAGCCAACCCGTTCGGCTCTGAATTTGGCCTGAGAAACTTCACGCTGACCGGCAATCAACCGGCCGCGGGTAGTGTTGGTAATCAGCTTGTCCAGCGTTTGTTTAAGCGTTATCGTTTCGGCCGCCGCCGCGGTCGATAAAAACAAAAGAACCGGCAAAACGATAGATTTTATGCGCATGGTTTCTCCAGATTATTCATAACGAAGTGCTTCAATCGGATCAAGTGAGGCCGCTTTGCGGGCCGGAAAAAAGCCGAATATAACACCAACCGCAGTGGACACTCCGACTGCCAGGAAAATGGAAAAAATTGAAATGATCGTGCGCCAGTCGGCATAGGTCGAAATCCCCTTGGCCAGAGCAAGCCCCGTAAATACACCCAAGATACAGCCGATCAGACACATGACTACTGCTTCAATCAAAAACTGACTCATGATGTCCTGGCGCGTAGCCCCTACTGCCCGCCGGACGCCGATCTCACGGGTACGTTCCAAAACCGAGGCCAGCATGATATTCATAATCCCGATGCCGCCGACCAGAAGCGATATACCGGCGATGGCTCCCATGACAATATTGAATATCCGCTGGGTTTTCTGACTCTGAGCCAAAAGCGCCTCAGGCACTATAATAGCATAATCAGGGACGCCTTTGTGCCGCCGGTCCATCACCCGGCCGACCAAGGCAGCCACGGTGGAAATATCCCGGTCCCGGCGCACCTGCATAATGATCTGGTCTATTTCATCGGTATTGAATTTTAACCGAGCGTCGCTGCCCATGCCCGACCGACTGGCAGCATAGTCAGAGCTTCGGTGTATTTTTTTGATGGCCGTAGTCAGGGGAATGTAGATATTGGTATTGACGTCGCTGATTTCCTGCCCGGCGATTTTTGAGGAAGCCACGAATTTTTCCTCGACCACACCAATAACGGTAAAATACATATCCTGAATCCTGATCATTTTACCGATCGGATTGGAAAAAGCAAACAGACTGCGTTTGACGGTGGCGCTGATTACACAGATTTCGCTATGTTCATCAACGTCGCTTTGCCGCAGGAAAGCGCCTTCCTTGATACTCAGGTTCATAGTATGGAGATAGGCCGGTAACGTCCCCACGATACGGGCTTCGGTTTCCGCATCGCTGTAAAAAACTTTCGTCCCGTCGGTCACATGGCAGGCGATTATACCGCTGAAGAGACCTTCAAAGGTCATCAGATTTTCAGCGTCATTTAGGGTCAGGCCCGGACTGCGGCCGCCGATGATTTCGGTGGCGCCGCTTTCGGAGGGAATTGATCCCTCGACGATAATATTACGCACACCCAGAAGTTCGATTTGTTCCAAGGCATCCTGCCGAGCACCTTCACCGATGGAAAGCATGGCAATAACAGCGGCTACGCCGAAAATAATACCCAGCATGGTCAAAAAAGTGCGGAATTTGTGCGTTTGAAGAGACTCAAACGACACCGATGTGATACGGCGATAATCCATGGGCTATTCCGTAATGATGACGGTGGTCGAGGTTGTGCTCGATTTTTTCTTACCCCGCTTGGCCATCATGCCATTGCCGGTTTCCGCGGCCGGCTCATCCAACTTGCGGGTCGGATCGATCAGGCAAATTTCATCGTTTTCTTCCAGACCGGAAGTGATAATCACCGATTGATCGTTGCGTTCACCGAGCGCCACCGGCACTTTTTTGCCGCCCTTTTTATAAACGACGGTGGTATCGTCCCGTTCAAATACGGCCTCAATCGGTATTGATAAAACATCATCGAAAGTCTTTATCACCACATCGACCTTGGCCGACATTCCCGGCTTCAAGCGCGTATCAGCCGAATCGATCCGGATATCGATATCAAATACATTGATCTGTGAACCGCGTTCTTTGCGTCGGGCCAAAGTGCTGATGTCAGTCACTTCGCCGGTGAAAATCGGTCCGGGAATGGCATCCAGTCTGATTTCGACCGGCTGTCCCAATTCCACCTTGGAAACATCGACTTCCGACACCGCCGCCTCGACCACCATAGTTGATAGATCAGGCAGGTTTATAAGTCCCTGACCGCCCCACGGAGAATCGCCCTCCTGGACTTTCTCCATCGACCCGCCCTTCCAGATTTCCATATAGACAACCAACCCGGGTATCGGGGCGGTGATGGTCATTTTATTGAGGTCACGAGTGGCTCGCTCTTTGGTTTCCGTGGCCTTATCCACTTCTACTTTTTGCTTTTTTATCTCGGCTTCCAGCATTATTTTCTGGGTATCATGCTTTAACTGGGCCAGATCGAGTTCCAATTGAGCTTCCTTGCGAATAACCGGAGCTTCTGATTGTTTTTCAGAAAACGACCGTTCCGCTTTCTTCAATTCCAACTCCAATTGCTTCATATCCATCACGTACTGGCCTTCAGACCGTTCCAGATTGGCATTGGCGATTTTGAGCTCCGATTCGGCATCGCGCAAACGAGTCTCCGGTTCGGTGGAATCAAATTGAATAAGAAAATCGCCTTCCTCGACCATTGAACCTTCATCAGCCAGTTTGACAATCTGAAGACCGCCGCGAATACGAGGCGCAGAAATGGTCATCGACCGTTCGGCATCGAGACGCCCGTTCTCCGATAAAGAAACAACCAGGGGACCACGTAGAATTTTTGCCATCGGTATCGACCGTGAAGAGCCGAACATACTCGATCCTATCCAGAAGACCACAATAACGACAACGATGATGCCCCCGATTAACAGATATTTTTTCAAATCAACCTCTCTTGCTCCTATGGCAGTCGGGCGATTGCCCCCGTTCGCAACCGACGGTCATCCGACGACAATATATTATTCTATTTTACGCCCCGGTCTCCGCTTTGTTTCGTATCCGACAGCGTTTTGAACCGGCGATGAGTCCAGAGCCAGTGATCGGGTCGCTCTCTGATTGCCTGTTCAAAACGAACCGTGAATTGCCGCGTCAGGCGGACGATTTCCTCATCCACATCGGCCTCGCGATTGGGATAAATAAGGGGATCAAAAACAGCGTGATGTGAGCCGTCATCCTGACGATACATATGCCCGATCATAATCGGGGCGCCAGTCCTCACCGACAGAGTCGCCGGAGCGCGAGGTACCGAAACCAGGCGACCGAAAAACTCGATCTGCACACCGTGTGACCCGGCATGCTGGTCGGCGACAATCGCTACCTGATGGTTGCTTTTTAAAGCCCGCAGAACATCAATCATGCCCCGTTCGGAATGAATCACATTTACTCCGCAATGCGCCCTGAGCGAAGTCAGATAATCATCGACGTATCGGTTATGCTGTCCCCTGATCATATAATCAATCGGATAACCAAGGGCATGAATAAACGCCCCGACCAACTCCCAGTTGCCGAAATGGCTGCCTAATAAAATAGCGCCCTTTCCATATTCCAGGGCTTCTTTCAGGCTGTTTTCTCCCTCCACCGTGACCATATCCAGAATCTGTTGGCGGCTGGTAATCGAAAAACGGCAGACTTCGGCCATTGTTTTGCCAATATTGCCGAAAACATCTCGCGACAACTCTTCCCGTTTCGCCGATGACAGCTCATCACTATAGGCAATTTTCAGATTATCGATAACAATATTGTGGCGGGAAGTCCAGAGATTGCCGACGGCTCGGCCCAACCGTTCGCCCAGTTTGATTGAGGCTTTGCGCGGGAAAAGACGAAAAAGGAAAGCCAGGAATCGAACCACCAGATACTCAATTCCATGGATCGTCTTCATCAGGCTCCTCGACTCCCTTGCCATAATCGAAATCGGTGGAATGATACTGATCGTATTCGTCGATCTCTTCCATCCGCTTCTTGCGCTTCACCCGGGTCATAATAAAGCCGACAACGACAATCAGGGCCAATAGTACCCAGAGCAGATTACTGTTAAAAAACCAGGTCACAATATTGTATCTCCCATGCAAATTGGCGGCAAATTCCGTCTCGAATTCCTGATAATCACCGCCGGTGGCCGCAATGAAAGCATAATCAAGACGACGGCCTGCCCTGATATTATTCAACAGTATATGAAAGCTTGATTGACCGTAAATGTCCAGCATATATTTGAAGGCCAGATACGATTCCGAATAAGCCAGTTGAGCCTTATCACTGCCAAAACGGTTAAGATTCTCGATTTCAACCAACGGGATTAAGCGGCCCAGAGCCACAGCCTGGGCAATAGCCAGATTGTCGCCCCACCCCCATTCGGCCGACACGTACATGGATAAGCCCTCATCCAGCCAGCGCGGCAGACGACGAAATCCGGCCACACGGGCCAGGGCTATATGAGCGTACTCGTGAGCCGCCAGTTCTCCCAATGTTTTATCGCCGGGCAGGATCAAAGGAGATTTAATCACGATCAGCCGTTTGTAAGGTATAGCCACACCGGCGCCCCAATCAGGAACGGCATTCCCGGCCAGACTATCAAAACGCTCATGAGTGGCCGTAATAAAAATGTCCAGTGAATCATCAGGGATTGCGCCAACCAATTCCCGCAAGCGGGCATCGGTGACGGTTATCACCGAATCGACGTAAGCTGAATCACCGGCAATATCGGCCCGGATATGATATCCGGCCGTCAGGGGTCTGCTCAGACCGAGGATTAATAATAAGGCTGTGATTACGATTCGTGACAATTTCTAAGGCCCTGCATTTGCCTTGACTCGGAATTTTCGCAGGAAACTGGTCGAATTGCCGCAACGATCATGGACTTCAATTTTAAGAGAATGAGCGCCCTCGCGCAGGCGCCAGTGCGGCTTGGAAACAAACAGCTCCCGTTCCGGATCATATTCGGGGACAATCCACTTATCATCAACGGTAACATTGAAATTAAGGTCATTCTCGATACCGGACAGCTCGTCGCTCAGGGTGAATCGCACCTGAGGACGACTGGCATTGACACTTTGATTTTTCTTGATATTCAACTGGGATATTACCGGCCCGGTGGTATCGACAATCACCGCCACCACTCCGGCGCCGCCCAATTGGGAATGTAGTTTACTCGCTGCCAGATCATACTCTCCCCCGGCCCACAACCAGCCGTCGTCCTCGTCAAAAACATATAGTCCAGCTCGGGAGGCCACGGCCGGGTCGTCAATTTCCGTTTGCAAATCGGCCCAGTCGGCAAAAGAATACGCTTCCGGACCGATAATGTACGGCCCATAAAGATAATAGCCGGTTTCCGGCCCCGGCATAATCGTATCACCGATCTCCAGAAGGGCGTCATCAAAAAGCACATCACGATCAAAAGCCAATAATACTCCCTGTCGAAGCTGGATTTCCGATTTCTGCCCGTGGTCGATTCGTCGTAGATCAAATGAGATAGTGTCGGGTCGAAAGCCGACCGGACCGCGTACCAGAATTTTTTCAATCGAAGTCATCTCGGTTGCCGGACGATAATACAAGTTAAAGCGATTACCGGCACCTTTTTGGCAGAATAGACGCCGAGAACCGTGATCGCTGATGATCTCAGCCAACAGCCAATTGATCCCATCGGTTTGCGTCTGTGCATCTATCCATAGACCGCCATCAAGGATTTTATAATCAAGAGCACCAGTTATTGATTGACCAATGGGAGTTAGAGAACCGGCCGAAATGTAAGCCGACGGATAGGCTATGCCGCCGGAGAAAAACATTAACTGATAATCCCCCTCACCGCCAAAATCCCCGCCAAGGTTCAGGCTGAAATCTTTGATCACTATTTCCGGGAAGATTCGCGTCGCTTGACCATCAATACTGATCGAATAGATTTGAACCGAATCAAAAGGTGCATGGTCCGGCTCCAGAAGCAATACCATCGATGTATCTGAGATGCGGGCGCGGTTAAGAGGAGATATAATTCGATCCTGAGGGAAGTAATAAAAAGCGAAGCTCAGGGTCGCCTTGTTGCCCGATGGATCCCAGGCGGTTATCAGAACTTCATGCGTTCCGGCAATTGTATCCGTAAAAGTCCCGTCACCGGCATCGCTTCGATAATTGGACAATCGATTACCCGTCCGGCGATACAGATTATAAACCCGCTTGTACTCGCCTTTGGTCGGATCGCTGTCCTTGTCCAATATACTGAAAACATTCTCAGCGAAATCTATTCGATCATAAAAGATTTCATGATACAAGCGGTTGTCGATATGGAGAGTGATTCGCGAAGGCCCAAGGACAAAAGAACCACGGCCGACAATATCCTCGATAGCCGCCAAAATCGCCAAATGGCCGGTTACGACTGCAGTATCCCGGATGGCAAAATTCCCGCTGCCCAGATCGAGATCGGGAATAAGCCTTTTTTCCCGGAAACCGCCTTCAAAAAGCGAGTGATCATCGAGATATTTTAGCCAGACAGCTTGAAATCCCGGTCGTGAGTTATCCATTATACTGTTGCCACTAAAATAAAAGGGATTGGTCGGGCGATTGTTTTGATCCCTAATTTCAAAATGAAGATGAGGCGCTCCGGCTCCGGTTTGTCCGGTGCGAGCGATAAAATCGCCTTTTTTTATCGGAAATTCAATCGGATCGGGGTAGATATCCTGATAATACCGCAGGCTGTCCAGTTGATGCTGTCTTAAATAGGTTCCAATATCCCAATTGAAGGTCTGAAGATGTCCAAAGACATATAGTTTCCCGGATTCTCCCTTGATATACAACGCTTTACCATAACCACGATAGCCGGTTTTAATCCGCCAGACATAGCCGTTTTCGCAGGCAAAAACCTTTGCCCCAGCTTTCCCGCCGGTACGCAGATCAAGTCCCATATGAAATCTGCCCGGCCGACCATCGCCGAATCCGGAAGAAAAGTTTTTGGCCATTTTCAAGGGCCAAAAAAAGGTTTCATCGAAAATGGACTTATCCGCACCCATTAGAGGACTGGATAAAACGAGAAGTATTACCGATATAGAGATCATCTGCCGCATTGCCGCCAAGTTAAGGATAAGGCAGGTTCGGAAGCAACATATTTATTGGAAACTTCATGGCGGTAAAGGAGATAAAAAGGGCTTGCCAAGCACAGGGAATTGACTATATTGACTGGCTGAATCTTGAGACGGCCTGTTTTGATGGTCGTTCTGGCAAGAAAACTGGTAGTCGGAATAATCGGCGCATCGCGTTAGAGGAGTTTTTTTCATGATACTTGGTTTTATGCGCAAACATGCCAAAGTGCTTGTTTGGGTGGCCGTCATTCTGTTTGTGAGTACTATTATCTTTGCCTGGGGCATGGATATTACTCGTTCCAAAGCTCAACAGAATATCGTCGGAACCATAAACGGGCAAGATTTTGAATATCAGGATTACCAGCCATATTTGGAAAGGCTTTACCAGCAGGAACAAGCCAAAACTGAAGGAGCACTGGACGGTAACTTAGTTCGTGACCTCAGGGTACGAGCCTGGGACAACCTGGTTGCCGATTATCTGCTAGGTATAGAGATGGATAGCCGGAATATCACCGTTAGCGATGATGAACTGGTTAATTACCTTCGCTACCAGCCGCCAGTTGATCTTCAGAATCATCCTGCTTTTCAAACCGATGGGGCTTTCGACTATCAAAAGTATATAGCTGCCATGGCCGATCCCGATCCGCAATCGATTAGATTCTGGGCCTCGGTCGAACAGATATTTCGTCCCGAACTGAGAACTTTAAAACTGCAAAACGACATCGTATCCACTATTCGGGTCAGTGAAAACGAAATTCGGGATTATTATCTGAACAAGAATGAAAAAGCCAAAGTCGAAATCATCAATGTCTTTGCCGACAAATACACCAATCCCGGACCGGAAGTCACCGAGGAAGAAATCCGCGCCCATTACGATCATAACCGGGATAATTACAAAATAGGAGAGCGCGCCGCCCTTGATTGCATAATCTTCTCCAAAGACCCGACTGAGGATGACTGGGAAAGAGTTAAAACCGAAGTCGATCTGATCAAGAATCAAATTGACCGGGGTGAGGATTTCAGTGAGCTGGCTATCGCCTATTCCGAGGACGGCAGTGCCAAAGACGGCGGCGACCTGGGATGGTTCGGCAAGAATCAGATGGTGGCCGAATTCGAAGAGGCAGCCATGGCGCTGGGAGCGGGTGAATTTTCTGATCCGGTGCGAACCAGTTTCGGCTGGCACCTGATTGCCGTGGACAGCGTCAAAGGCCGGGGCGACGACAGACAGGTTAAAGCCCGTCATATTCTTTTGAGAGTTTCCATTTCCGAAGATGCTATCGACAATTACTACCGGACGGCCAATCTTCTTATTGACGAAAGCGATAATTCCGATTTCGCTACGGCCGCGGCTCAGCATAATGTGGAAATTGTAAATACCGGCCTGTTTGCCGCAGGCGACGATATCGACAAAATCGGTTATGACAAACGGGTCAGCGATTTCGGTCTCAAGAATGAGGTCGGAACCATTTCTCCGATATATGAAACGGACGCCTCCGTAATTCTGGCCATGGTTGCCGAGCATGCTCCCGCAGGGGTCTCGCCTTTTGAGGATGCCAAAGAACTGGCCGAAAAGGATTATATTCTGGAACTGGCCATGAATGCCTGCCTGACTGAGGTCAGTAATATTCACAACGCCATTCAACAGGGTACTAAGTTTGATAAAGCGGCCAAGGATGCCGGAATCAACCTGATCAAGGCCGATGGCGTTACTCGCGAAGGCTACATTCGCGGTATTGGCCGTGATCCGCTGCTTCAGGGAGCCATATTCTCACTGAAAAACCCAGGTGATATATCTAGTCCGATCAAGTATGGTCGAGGCTACGCCCTGGTCAAAATGGTTGAACTCGAAACCGTAGACCTTACCCGATACGGTGAAGTGCATGACTCGCTGGAGATCGAACTTTTGCAAACCAGACAGGTTGAGACTTTCAATGACTGGTACAAAAACATGATCTTCTCGGCCGAAATCGAAAGCTATCTGGACGAGATATTCAGTAGTCGCTAGAAATAACCGGATGAATTTTTAAACCCCGAAAGTAATTTCGGGGTTTTTTTATGGCCTTATCGCCACAGCTAATATATCGTATATTCAATAGGATAAGAAAACGCGATGATTCCACTTAAAGACGACAACCCGACTAAGACAGTACCCGTAATCACCTACGGTCTGATCGCCATCAACTGCCTGGTTTACTTTTATCAGATGACTCTGCCGATCAGGACGGAACAACTGTTCGTCTATCAATTCGGCCTGATTCCGACCGAACTGATTCACCTGACCGACATGACGCCTTCCATCCCTTTCCCGGTATTCCTCTCGCCTTTTTCCTCGATGTTCGTCCACGGCGACCTTATGCACCTGATTGGTAATATGCTGTATCTCTGGATTTTCGGCAACAATGTCGAGGATTATTTCGGGCACGTCAAATTTCTGGCCTTTTACCTACTCTCCGGACTGGCCGCAGTGGCCCTGTTCATCGTCTTCCAGCCCTACGGCGAAACGCCGCTGGTGGGAGCCTCAGGCGCCATCGCCGGTATCCTCGGGGCCTACCTTGTTCTCTATCCGCGGGCGCGAATATTGACCTTCATCTGGATTCTGTTTTTTATCCGGATAATCTGGCTTCCGGCGATTTTTATTCTCGGCTACTGGTTTGTGATTCAGATTATCATGGCCGCCTCTTCGGTCGGCGGAACCGGCGGAGGCGTGGCCTGGTTCGCTCATATCGGCGGGTTTTTATTCGGCTGGCTGGTTATCCGCTTTCGGCGTAAACGCGCCCGACAAAAATCCAATAGCCCTAAAGACAATTCCAGCTACTACGACCGCTGGCATTGAACGGTCAATAACTGTCTTCCGTCAAAACCGTTTTGCCTCGGAAAACCCGGTAAATAAAAGCCGTATAACCAATCACCACCGGCATCCCGATCAAAGCCATGATCAGCATCGTCTTCAAAGTCAGCGGCGATGACGAAGCGTTATAGGCGCTCAAACTGAACGCCGGATTGATACTCGACACCAGCAGATTCGGAAAAAGACTCACCCCGGCCAACCCGATCAATCCGGCGATGGTACAGGACGAGGCCATAAAGGCTCGGAAATACTTCTCGGTATTCAGCGCCATCGGAAGATAAACCATCGCCGCCAGAGTCAACACCAGAAATATCCAGAACAGCGGCTGCGAGAAATTGCCCTCCAGCAGATGCCGAGCGACAAAAAAAGTATAGAAGGTCACGATTATATAAAGGACGATCAAATTCACCCAGGCAACCGACGCCCGGTCTTTCATCCGCTCACGAAGCTCGCCGTCGGTTTTCATGGTCATGTAAAGCGCGCCGTGCATGACGAACATCACCAGACTCAAAAGCCCGATCAAAAGCGCATACGGATTGAGAAGGGCCAAAAAAGTCCCGCGGTATAATCCCTGAAAATCGATCGGCACGCCCCGGAGAATATTGCCCACGGCCACGCCGAAAAGTATGGCCGGAAGCAGACTGCCCAGCCCGAACGACCAGTCCCAGAATCGCCGCCAACCGTCACTGTCGACTTTGCCCCTGAATTCAAAAGACACCGCCCGGAAAATCAACGCCGCCAAAACCAGCATCAGAGCAATATAGAAGCCGGAAAACACTGTCGCATATACTGGCGGAAAGGCGGCAAACAACGCTCCCCCACCGGTCAAGAGCCAGACCTCGTTACCGTCCCAGACCGGACCGATGGCGTTCATGTGCAGTCGGCGTTCGTGGTTGTCACGGGCCGACAGATGCAAAATGCCGACACCCAGATCGAAGCCGTCGAGGATGGCGTAACCGGCAATCAAAACGCCGATCAGAATAAACCAGGCTGTATTCAGATCGATCATGCCGTCACCTCCGGAAGATTTTCACCCTCGGGTCCGTGTTTGACCTCGCGGAAAAAGATGAAAACATAAAGCCCCCCGAGTAGAATATAGATCAGCCCGAAGAGAATAATCGAAAACAGGATTTCACCGGCAGTTACCGTAATCGACACGGCATCGACGGTTTTCAGGATATGATAGACCACCCAGGGTTGACGACCGACCTCGGCCGCCGCCCAGCCGAATTGACAGGCCACCAGCGGCAGGGGAAATGAAAAAACCAAAAGTCGCAAAAACCATTTCTGTTCCCATAACCTTTTGCGTTGGAACAAAACGACACCGAACAGGGTGACACCGATAAAATACATCCCCAGCAAAACCATGTTATGATAGGAAACGAAAGTTATAAAAAGCGGCGGCGTCTCCCCCGGCGGAAAATCGTTGAGTCCCTGCATATAGGCGGCCGTGTCGCCGTGGGTCAGATAGCTGAGCAGACCGGGAACCTGTATGGGATAATTAAGATAAGGCGGATCGTCCGTAGGCACACTGAAGAGCACCATCGGGGCGTTGGTCTGACCGTCGATCAAACCTTCGAAGGCGGCCAGTTTTTCAGGCTGAGTATGGGCCACCTGCATGGTATGCTCATGCCCGAAAGGATATACTTCGAGCAAAGATACTACCAATCCGAAAATCAGAGCCAGCCGCAGAGTCTTTTGTCCGACCTGGGAGTCTTTGTTTTTCAACAGTAGGTAGGCCGCCACACCGGCCATGGCGAAAGCCCCGGCAATCAGAGCCGCATCGAAAGTATGGAAGAAACGGATCATGGTCGAGGGATTGAAAACCGCCTCGGCGAAATTGGTCAGTTCGGCCCGGCCGTTGCGGAGCACGAATCCGGCCGGCGTCTGCATCCAGGAATTGGCCACCAGAATCCAAAAGGCGGAGAGCATCGATCCGACAGCCACCATCAGGATCGAAAACCAATGGATGCCTTTGGACAATTTATTACGTCCGAACAGATAAGCTCCCAGAAACGCCGATTCGAGGAAAAAGGCGAAAATCCCCTCGGCCGCCAACGGCGCGCCGAAAATATCGCCGACGAATTTTGAATATTCGCCCCAGTTGGAACCGAACTGGAATTCCATCACAATTCCGGTAGCCACGCCGACGGCAAAGGTCAAGGCCAGCAGCCTGGCGAAAAATTTCCCGGCCCGGATATAAACCTCGTCCCCGTTGCGCCAGCCCTTCCACTCGACAATGACCAAAAGCCAGGCCAGACCGATGGAAAGCGGCGGAAAGATAAAATGAAAACCAATGGTCATCGCAAACTGGATGCGCGACAACAGTACCGGATCAAGATCCATAACTCATCCTAAACATTTATAAATACATATTTTCGATATTGAAGAAGATGGACAATCTCCATCATAATGTCAAGAGTTGAATGCGGATGCAATCGTCGTTGCCGTTGTAACATCAAAACAGCGATGGATAAACCAGGACCTCACCCAGCGAGAAGGGGACGAGCCTCGAAGCAACGGGTGGGCTTAAGTCTTACTCATCACAGCATCACTTCCCAGAAGAAGCGAATAGAAAATATTATCAGAATTATCACACCGTGACGACACCGCCAACGGAATCTTGCCGCCAACAATCAGACCCGCCGTCCTGGCCTTGACGAACATCGACATCGCCTTATAAATGGCATTACCGGTTTCGATATTAGGTGCGATGACAATATCAGCCTGCCCGGCTACCTCGGATGTTGCGCCCTTTTCTCTGGCGACATCCGGCATGGTCGCCACATCCCACGACAGCGGCCCATCGATCAGGCAGTTTTTGATCTGGCCTTTATCAACCATCTTGGAAATCACCGCCCCCTCGACCGTCACCGGCATACCCGGATAGATAACCTCGACCGCCGCCAGCATAGCCACTTTCGGTTTGGCCACACCGAACATATTGGCCAGACCGACCGCATTCTGGATAATCTTCAATTTTTTATTTATATCCGGAGCGACATTGATAACGCCATCGGACATAAGAAGAAGCCGAGGATATTTTTCATGTTCGAAAACGGCCACGTGGCTGATCAGTCTTTTTCCATTACGAAATCCGACTGACTTGTCGAACAGCCGGCCAAGAAATTTCGAATTCTCGATATTGGCGCAAAAAAGAAGTTCGACCTGACGGTCCCCGGCCAGTCCGGCCGCCATCGCCGCTTCATCATCTTTATTTTCACAATTCAAAACAGAAATCGACGAAGATTCAATACCTGCTTCTATACAATATTGCTCAATTTTATCTTTGGAGCCAAGGATCAAGGGACTGATCAGACCTTCTTTTTTGGCTCGCACAATGGCGGCCAGAGAATCACCGTCGGAGATACCAACAACTGCCGTTCTGACCGGTTTTCTCTTATTGTCCTTGATTGTGGATAAAAGGGCGTCGAAACTTTTGATCTGTTCGCTCAAGACCGCCCTCCTTCCATCCGCTGATAAAAGTCGGAAACCAGACAGGCCAGCGCAATCGAGGTCTTCTTGCCGATCAACGGATCGGTGCGCGAAACCAGCGAAACCGGAACTTTGGCCCCGACGATTACTCCGGCGAATATAGCCTTGCCGAAAACGATCATGGTCTTGGAGGACACGTTGCATTCCTCGATACTTCCCACCAGATAGACATCGGCATCTCCGGCGACGGAATTCTCGATCCCAGCTCTAGCAGCAATTTCTTTGGAAGTGGCAACATCGAAACTCATCGGTCCGGCGGCCAGACAGCCGTCGATTTTTTCGGCTTCAACCATCTTGACCAGCTTGGCGTCATCTTCGGTTTGCGGCATTTTCGGTGTTACATGATCGGTAGCGGCGGCCAGAGCGATTTTGACCGGATCGATACCCAGCGCTTTACCGACCAGTATGGCATTTTTAAGAATATCGAACCGTTGTTCGAGAGTCGGTTTGACAACCATGCCGCCATCGGTCAGCATCAACAGTTTATGATAACCCGGTATGGTCAAAACGGCCACATGCGATAAAGTCGGGCTGGTTCGCAGGTTGAACCGTTTGTCCAAAACGCCTTTGAGCAGTGCCGAAGTGGAAACAAAACCTTTCATGACCGCGTCGGCCTGACCTGTGGCGGCCAGTTCGACCGCCTCCATGACGGCTTGGGCCGGATCGGTCTGATTGATAATCTCCAAACCCTCAATCGGTACTTTATTTTTCTCGGCCAGTTCTTTAATTTTAACTTCGTTCCCGAAAAGCGATCCGTCGCAGATACCGTCAGCAAAAGCCGACTGCACCGCCCCGATCACATCCGCGTCCTGAGCCACAGCCACGGCAATTCGACGACGCCGGCCGTTTTCAGATAATGCCTGAGCCGCCTTGATAATCTCGGCCGATGATTTGATCATGCGTATATTTTAACCTCTTCTTCACCGGATAACGCCCGCAAAGCGCCTTCGACCAGAGCGATCATCTCATGTTCACCCGGAACCGGCATCATTGGAGCGATAAAACCGACATGCTCGGAAATAATTTCCGTCAATCGCTTGGAATTGGCCATACCGCCGGTCAGGATAATGCCGTCGATCTTCCCTTTCAATACGGCAGCCGCCGCGCCGATCTCTTTGGCGATCTGATAACCCATGGCCCGGAAAATCAAATCAGCCGTGGTATCGCCACCCTCAATTCTATCCTCGACCAAGCGCAGATCAGCCTCCCCCAAATAACCGGCCAGTCCGCTTTTTTTGGACAGGATAGCCGTCAATTCTTTCTGGTCGTATTTGCCACTGTAACAAAGATCTATCAAGGCCCCGATCGGCAATGCTCCGGCCCGATCGGGCGAGAACGGTCCCATTCCCAAAAGACCGTCGTTGACATCAATCACTCGGCCTCCCTCAAGAGCCGCGACCGAAATTCCGCCGCCCATGTGAGCCACCACAAAATTGGCTTCTTCCAAAGTCTTGCCCAACTCAGCCGCTTTGGCCCGGCTGACCGCTTTGATATTGAGAATATGCGAGCGACATTTGCGGACTACCCCCGGCAAACCCGAGATACGGGCCACATCGGTGAAATTATCGACTGTGATCGGATCGGTCATAAAGGCCGGTACACCGTACTTCTTAGCCAGATAGTCGGACAGAATCGGCCCGATATTGGAGGCATGGTTTGAATATTTCGAACTGCGCACGTCTTCCAAAAGCTGATCGGAAAAGGCATAGGTTCCCCCCTCCAAAGGCTTAAGAGGCGCGCCGCGACTGGCGACGGCGGCAAAGATCCGGTCAGCATCGGGAACCGTCTCCAGCCAGGCTTCGATAGCCTCGCGCCGCAGATCAAACTGTTCGGCCACCAGATCGAATCCGGCCAGTTGATCGGCCGGATGTTCGATTGTTTGTCCGTGGATTTCCCGTCGGCCTTTGTAAATCGCCAGCTTGGTGGAGGTTGATCCCGGATTAACAACCAGGATCAACACTTCATCTTTGTTCATCATCCCTCCCGGAGGCCTAAACCCCGGCCTTGGAATTTGCCAGTTCACACCCTTGAGCGAACGCGGTCAGGTTGATATCGACATACTGGGGTTTAACCAGTTTTTTGATCGCTTCTTCCCACACGCTTCGTTCAAAACCGATGAAAGGCGATCCGACCGCCAGCAAGATGGTGTTGACCAGACGGATGTTTCCCAAATCGCGGGCCATTCGGTCGGCATCAACGGCGATGACATTGTCGGTTTTCTTTTTGATCTCAGCGATCGGATCATCGGGATACTTGAGTTTGCCCAGATTGGCGCTGGGTGGTACTAGTATGGTGCTGGAGACAATTATCTTTCCCTCCGGAGCCAACCAGTCCAACGCCCCTAAACCCTCAGCCTGTTCGAAAGAAAGAATTATATCCGCCCGGCCATAGGGGATAATCGGGGAATATACTTTGCGGCCAATTCGCACATGCGAAGTTACTACACCGCCGCGCTGGGACATGCCGTGGACTTCCGATTTCTTGACATCCAGGCCGGAAATAATCGCCACTTCGGACAAAAGCTCCGAAGCCAGTAAAACGCCCTGCCCGCCGACACCTGCGATCAATATATTTTTAATACTGTTATCCATAGTTGTCACCTCACTTGACCATTTCGGCCGCTTGTTTCAGGACGATGGCTTCCGGTTTACAGACCTGAGCACACAAAGTGCACCCGGTGCAAAGGGCAGGATCAATTTCCGCCTTGGGCCGTTTTTTCTCGGTAAGTTCTTTCGATGGCAAAATTGCCGGACAGCCGATGCGGAAACAGGCGCTGCACCCGTTGCATTCATCCAATATCACTTCATACGGCATATCCATAATCCGTTTGGGCATAAGTACACAGGGCTGGGTAGTGATAATTACCGACGGCCCCGGCCGTTCGACCTCTTCCTTGACGATCTTCATCGTCTCTTCATAGTTGAGAGGATCGAGGGTTCTGATCGATTCGACACCCAAAGCCTTGCACAATTCGACAAAATCGACGGACTTGGTTTTCTTGCCCATCAGCGTATAGCCGGTACCCGGATGCTGCTGCCCGCCGGTCATGGCGGTGATACGGTTATCGGCTATAATGACCGTGATGTTCGACTGATTATAGACGGCATCCATCAACCCGCTCAAACCTGAATGAAGGAAAGTGGAATCGCCTAAAACAGCAACAATCCCCTTTTCCGAGCCGTTGACCTTTTCCATGCCGATGGCGTTACCAATCGAGGCGCCCATGCAAATACAGGTGTGCAAGGCCGCCAACGGCTCCAGCGTTCCCAGCGTGTAACAGCCGATATCACCGGTAACCGTCAATTTCTGCTTTTTCAATACCGTAAACAGCCCACGATGAGGACAACCGGGACAGAGAATGGGCGGACGAGGAAAAAGTTCGGCTTCCTTGAAGGTGATTTCGGGGACTTCATCAACGACGCCTGCTTCTTTGAGTCCGACGGCCACTCGATAAGGAGAAAGCTCGCCTTCACGTCCGAAATATTTCTTGCCTTCAACCGATATCATTCCCGCGGCGCGAATAATCTCCTCATAGTAAGGTTCCAGTTCTTCGACGATAATCACCTGTTTATGAGATTCGACAAAAGCTTTGATCTTTTTCAATGGAAGGGGAAAACCGATACCGATTTTGAATACATCGGTTTCGGGCACAACATCCTTGACGTATTGATAGGCAATGCCGCCGGTAATTATTCCGACATCGGTCCCATATTCTTCGACACTATTCAAAGGTGAATTTTCAACATATTCAGCCAGTGCCGTCGTCCGTTCCAACACCGCATGATGGCGAGCGCGGGCATGGCCGGGCAACATAACATATTTGGCCAGATCGCGATCAAACTGTTTTTGCTCGTCCAGTTTCACCGGGTCGGCCATATCCACGATTCCCTTGGAATGGGAAATGCGAGTTGTCATCCGCAACATCACCGGCGAATCGAATTTCTCCGAAATCTCCAGGCTCTGTAAAACCATTTCCTTGGATTCCTGCGAATCGGAGGGCTCCAGGAAAGGGATCTGGGCGAATTTGGCATAATAACGATTGTCCTGTTCGTTTTGAGAGGAGTGCATCGACGGATCATCGGCGCTGACAAAAACGAATCCGGCATTGACGCCGGTATAGGCAAAAGTCATCAAGGGGTCAGCGGCCACATTGACGCCGACATGTTTCATGGTTACCAGAGTCCGCCCTCCGCCGAGAGAAGCGCCAATACCAACTTCAAAAGCCACCTTTTCATTAGGCGACCATTCGGCATAAAGTGACGGATAATGTGCGGCAATATTTTCAAGTATTTCTGTCGAGGGAGTTCCGGGATAAGCTGCGGCCAGTTTGACGCCGGCTTCATAAGCCCCGCGCGCCACCGCTTCGTTTCCCGAGAGCAGCTTCTTCATCACGTTCCATCCAATCTATCAAAGTTGCATATCATGGTCATAAAGACACAAAATCAACCGCCAATATACATGAGCAACACGGCAAATTCAAGCCCCTGAGCGACTTTTCACCGCTTGACGATGGAGATTGTTAGATAAACGATTATTCCTGTAAAAGGGGATCGCCGGCGTCTTCCAAAGAATCCGGAGGATCGTGTTTCACCGGATTTTCCTTGAAATAAGCGATCAGAGAATCGGTCTTGATTTTGATATCATTCCAGACCTGACTCCACTCTTCCTCGCGATCCTCAAATGAGGCCTGGAAGGCGGCAATCGAATCGGCATTTGTCTCATAGAAAGCATATATGGAATCGCGGGCGTCGTAAAAGCGTTGCGGTTCATTGCGATACAGTTCGGCCACTACCACCGTCCCGGCGTACACCGAACCAAAATGATCCAGGGCGGCCAAGCGGGCGGCTTCGTCGCGGCCGGTTTTGTAGCGCCAGCCGATAATAGCCAGAATTACAATCAGGTAAAAAATAATCTTTCGATAATCCACAACTTTCAACTTTCGGTTGTCTTTTGGCGTATAGGCATTAAATTAAGTCAAACAGGATTGACTATGTCAAGAGATATATCAAAAGACAGAGATACCAACTGGCGCGAGCTGATCGTTCAAAACGGCCTTGAATACCCAGTCAAAAGACGCAAGGCCCGGGCTGTCAAAATCGGCGACGTTATTATTGGAGGGAATTTCCCTATTGCGATTCAGTCGATGACTAATACCGATACTCGCGACGTTAAAGCCACGGTAGCCCAAATCAAACGGCTGGAAGAAGCCGGTTGTGAGATCGTACGGGTGGCCGTGCTCGACGAAGAGGCGGCGGCTGTATTGGGACAAATCAAGAGGAAGATATCTCTACCGTTGGTAGCCGACATTCATTATTCCCACAAGCTGGCTCTGAAAGCGATTGCCGAAGGGATCGATAAAGTCAGGATCAATCCCGGTAATATCGGCCCCGAATGGAAAGTGGCCGAAGTGGTCAAGGCGGCTCAGGGTGCCGAAATCCCGATCCGAATCGGAGTGAATTCAGGTTCTCTTCCCAAAGATCTATTGAAAGAGTTCGGCCATGACGATCCGCGGGCTTTTGTCGGGGCGGCTCTGCGCGAATTGGAAATTTTGGAAAGGCATAATTTCCGGGACACCGTCATCTCGCTAAAAACCACCAACGTCAATTGCGCTACGGCCGCGCTCAATATGCTTGCCGAACTGGTGGAATACCCGTTTCATCTTGGAATTACCGAGGCCGGGACCCAATTCACCGGTTCAATCAAATCGGCCGTCGGTATCGGGGCTAACCTGGCCCGGGGAATCGGCGATACGTTGCGGGTTTCTCTCACCGCCGATCCGGTCGAGGAAATCAAAGTCGGAAAACAGATTCTAAAATCGCTGGAATTGAGGAGGGAAGGAGTCGAAATCATCTCCTGCCCAACCTGCGGCCGCTGTCAGATCGACCTGATTCCACTGGCCCTGCGTATCGAGGAAAAAACAAAGCATGTCAAAAAGCCGTTGCGCGTGGCCGTCATGGGTTGTGTCGTCAATGGCCCCGGCGAAGCCCGGGTTGCCGACCTCGGTATTGCTGGAGGCAAGGATCGCGGTATCCTGTTCGTCAAGGATAAACCTCAGCGAACACTGAAAGAGGAAGAGCTGGAAGCCGAACTTTTGGCCGAAATTGACCGTCTGACCCGCTGAAATCCCTTCTCCTCCAAAAGAATCAATGCAAACCCAAATCTAAACTTTATCGAGTAAAATGCCGATAAATACTAGAACAGTTTTGTTCAGCAATACTGCGCTTCAGGAGATGCGGCGGGAAATATAGCAATTTACAGAGGTCATAATGAGCAAAGTACTTTTCTGTGACTGGGAAGCGGATACGGGAGATTTTGATTCTAATACTTTGTTGGAAGTATCCAATCTCAATCAATATGATGTTTTATTTTTCGACCCTCACGGCTTCACTCTGAATAACGGTTTCCGCGAAAGTCGATCTGATTTACGGCTGGCCGATTACAAGTCATACTCGGAAGTGCAGTTTTTGGCTTACTTGTCAAAGGTTAAAGCATTGACCGAACAGCTTCATAAATTTCTCGACTCCGGCGGTATCTGGGTCATCCGCTCCATTCTGCCCAACTCCAGCATCAAAATCAGGAAGAAGAGCAACGCTGGACAGAGGCGTTACACCGAATCGATTATTTCCTTTTTCTTCTGGCTGGAAGAATTCATAGGGACATATTCGTTTCAATATAGCCTGGGCAATGTCATAAAATTCAATATTCAGCAAAACCCGATCGCACTGGCTTTTAGGGACATTCCGGTAGAATATGTCCAAACGCAGGACCGTATTTCCAGAGGAACGGTCGAAATAATGGCCGGCACTCAGGGCCCAATGTCGCTTCCGGTACTGACCCGAATATCTTACGGGCAAAATCAGGGAGAGATATATTTCATCCCTAAATTCCTGACCGTCGATGAACATGCGCGCCTGGCCAAAACTTTCAGTGCTATCGCCTGGGAGAAGGAATTTGGGCCGTATAAGCCGAACTGGATTCTCGAATACGAGGATAGACTGACCACCGTCAATCCGTATGTCAGTGAATTGAATCAATTGGACAGGCAGATAAAGAAGCTAAGTGAAACCAGAACGGTTGTCGATCAGGAATGTGAAAAGGTTCAATCCGTGACCGGCCTGCTGTTCCATACTGGCGACAATCTGGTGGAATTGGTCAAGGTCGCCATGATACAACTCGGGTTTTCTTTTCCTAATCCGCCGGTGGCCGTCATAAAATCAGGTTTTGATTTTTATGCCCGGGACGAACAGGCCCGTCAAATAGTCGGTCTGGCCGTTTCCTCTGAAAACGACCCGGTTCCGTTTGAGGATTTTGATCGGCTTCGAGAAGAAATCTCCGGGTGCCAGTTGATGGATAAACCCAAAGGAATCATCATAGCTAATACAGCCTGTGCCCTTCCACCGGAGGAACGCAGCCATTGGTTCGCCGATGATATGATTGAGCAGGCCGAGGCCGCTGAATGCTGTCTGCTTTCGACTTATGAATTATTTCGATTGGTCTGTTATATTCTGAGCAAAGCCGATTCAGCGCAGATGGACGCGGTCAAACACTCTCTGCAAAAAGAGATAATTGAATGTTGCGGCATCTTTAGGTTGAATGAAAAGAAATACATTTTGCCGGTATGACCGGTGAAGCCAATTTGGCTGCAAATTGATGTTGACTAAAAAGCGTTCTTGAAATACTCCAGTTCCCCGCGCGAAATTGTGACTGCATCGAAACGAATATCCATCCCGGATACATTGAATTTTTCCATATACAGCTCAGCTGCCTGTCGCAGTTTTTCCCTTTTACGCTGATCAATCCAGGTGGCCGGATGGCCGAAATCGTCGGTTGAGGACGATTTCACCTCGACCAGTACCAGACAATTATCGTCACGGCAGACCAAATCGATTTCATAGCGGGATAGTCTGAGATTGCGATGGAGGATTTCATAACCGAGGGAACTCAGGTACCGGGCGGCGATTTCCTCGCCCCGTGCCCCTTTTACCCTGCGCGAATCGGTCATGGCATCAATTGGAGATCCATTTGCGAGATAACTTCCTGAACCGGCCGAAAAGATTTGCGATGAATCGGTGTCGGGCCATATTCTCGCAGCTCCCGTAAATGTTCAGCAGTTGGATAACCTTTGTGCCGATTGAAAGCGTAAAGCGGATAGAGATGGGCATAATGATCCATTATCCGGTCGCGGGTTACTTTGGCCAAAATCGAGGCGGCCGCAATAGCCTGACACGAGGCGTCGCCACCGACGACAGCCATTTGTGGAGACTTGACGCCGGGAATAGTCTGATTTCCATCCACCAAAATTACTTCAGGAGTCAGCTTGAGTTTGTGTACGGCTTGCGCCATGGCCCGCAAAGAGGCTCGCAGGATATTGATCGAATCAATCATTTCATTATCTTCGATGCCGACGGCATACGCCGCCTCCGAGGAAACGATGCGATCAAACATCAGATCGCGCCGGGCCGGACTCAATTTTTTGGAATCCTGAAGACCTTCAATAGTATCCCCTTCGGGCAATACTACCGCCGCAGCCACAACCGGTCCGGCCAATGGCCCGCGCCCGGCTTCATCTACGCCAACAATATAGCTATACCCGTTCTGGATAAGCCTGTCTTCGAGGCCACCGACGCCGCTCAGGCGTCCAATTTCGTCCTTGATAATTATTCGCTGATTCACATTTCCCTCGATCTTAAAATAAGGGCCCGCGGTTACTCTTGCAACCAGTTTATTACCCGTTATATATATTATCGGAAGACCTTGCTCTGGAATTAACCAAAAGCCAATGGAACGTCCGGCCAATCTTTCCGTAGAAATAACTACCATGTTGCGCAAAATCACCATTATTCAGTGCCGCCCCGGCCGCCGGTTGAAGACCGATGAAATCCTGCATATCTTCAAACAAAAACCGGACTTTATCATCCTTCCCGAATACCAGGGCGTCGATCCGCTCTGGCGGGAGACCGCCGCCAATGCCGAACTGGCGAAGGATTTCCAACTTTACTGTCGGAATCTGGCCGCCAATCTAAACGCCGTATTGATTGCCGGGACAACTATCGAGGAACATTCCGGGCGCTATTACAACACCTGCCGGGTTTTTAACCGCGATGTCGATCTCGGCCATTACCATAAAGTCAATCCCATGCCCAACGAACGCAAACACGGCATTAGCCCCGGAAACTCCCCTTGCCTGTTTGAAATCG
>JAAEQF010000445.1 GCA_024231695.1 FCB group bacterium | reverse complement strand
GGCGGCAGGCGCGCGGGCCTGGAGAAAAAGAGGAAATCCGCCCCGGCAGGGTCCAACTCCATGCCTTCTTTGTTCAGGACAACGGCCTGGGCCACAGGCATCCGGCGATGGACCCGTTGAGGGACGCCTGTGTCTTTGATCACATGCCCCTTGCCTGCCAGGACCACCATGCGGCGCCCGGGGTGGGCGGCCAGGTACGCGACCACCCTTTCGGCCATGGTCTCGTCCCACAAGGCCTGGGCCTGGAGGAAATCGGCAAACCGGCCGGAAACGCCGTCAGAGGCATGCATCCTGTACACCGGCTCGAGCCTCTCCCGATACCCGGGCACGTCCAGGTCGCGATCCAAGGGCAGGCCATTCCGCTCTTCCTGGCTCAGGGCTGACATGCCGCCGCCCTTAAAGACGTTGCTCACAATCTCCTTTTCCAGATTCAGGGCCTTGATGGGTATTTGGCTGCTCCTGGCAAAATCTATGATCTCTCGATAGAGGCGATAGTCATATCCCCATTTCCTGAAATATCCTGAT
>JAAEQF010000444.1 GCA_024231695.1 FCB group bacterium | reverse complement strand
TATTAGCCTTGGCTAACCCTCTCCCCAGCAGCCTTAGCCCAGACTAACTTAGTTCAGCCTAACTAACCTAACCACACCCCTCCTAATAAACCTAACCTCACCTACCCCCCCTCTCGGGGAAATCATTTTCCATACCAACCCAAACCTGTCCTACATATATGAGGTAATTTTTTGAGAATATGAGACCAATAGAGTAGAATCCCCTTAGAGGGCCCTGAGGGGGGTCTCAGCCACTTCAGTACCCCAGGTGGTACATTCTACCATTCCGGGTAGAAAACCCCCTGAGGGAGCAGGAAACCCCATCTCCGGGCAAAAAAAGAACCAGGCTCCCACCTGGCTCGATAAACACCCCTCCACACCACCTCACTTAGTCCATGATGTACTGAATTTTAAATTAAAGAAACGTACTTCAAGAACCCATAAACGATACCCCCTGTTAAGGGATACCCCGAGAGAGTTCTGTTTCTGTAATCGTAAGTCCTTGTAGTGTTCTATCATGAGTATGTTAAAACCCAGCGAGGTCCTCTTCCGATTCGCCCAAGAACAAAACCATTTTAGTTTTATCTCTTTCATCTAATACACTCCTTGGTATACCCGGAGCCTTTAATGGCAACCCGGGCTGATTTGTAGTTATTATTCCTCATCTCCCCGCCGCATACCGGGCAGGGTGGGAATGGAGCAAGTATATCTTTCTCGTGGTCTGGTAATCTACCCTTACAGGATTTCTTATTGCATCTTAGATCATACCACATCTAACGCCCTCCTCAGGTGTTCTTGGTCTTCATCACTACATTCTTTAAAAGGATCTTCCACCTCCGGGTCTACAATAGCAACCACCTGATCCCAAGGTACCAAGAATAGATTCTTCCCCACCTCAGGAACCGCTTTGATAGAACCCCAATCTCGGAAGATGATCTGATCCTCGGGGAGTACTGGTCTTCCTTTATAACCCTCTGGGTGGAATACAGAGCCTACCTGCAGCACCCTGGC
>JAAEQF010000443.1 GCA_024231695.1 FCB group bacterium | reverse complement strand
GGATCTGATTGCCATTGCCCAAACCGGTACTGGTAAAACACTCGCCTTTGGTATTCCCATGATTCAACGACTGGCGCAGCTCAAGGGACGGGGCTTGGTCGTTACACCGACGCGTGAATTGGCGATCCAAGTAAGCGAATCGCTTCTGTCGGTCGGGCGATCCCTCGGTTTCCGCACCGCCGTGATAATCGGCGGAGCGCCGGAAAGATCTCAAAAACGGTCGCTGGATAAAAACCCGCGTATAATAATCGCCACCCCGGGACGTCTATTGGATTTTCTTGAGCAACGGATATTGAATCTGTCCGATGTTCAGATTCTGGTTCTGGATGAGGCCGACCGTATGCTCGATATGGGTTTTGCCCCGCAAATCAACAAGATCCTGCAAGTGGTTCCCCAAAAAAGGCAAACGATGTTGTTTTCCGCCACTATACCACCGGAAATTCTGGGAATTGCCCACCGGCATATGAAGCTGCCGATCAACATCGAGATCGCTCCGTCGGGAACGGCGGCCGATAAAGTCGTGCAGGAAGTTTTCTTCATTGAACGGGAGGCGAAAAACCAGCTGCTTGAAGTGTTACTCGCACAATACCTCGGGCCGGTGCTGGTTTTTACCCGCACCAAACACGGGGCTCGCAAACTCACTCGTAATGTCCGAGCTATGGGACATGCCACCGCCGAGATTCATTCCGATCGGACTTTGGGGCAGCGCCGCGACGCCCTTGATGGATTCAAATCTGGCAAGTACCGGGTGCTTATCGCCACAGACGTAGCGGCAAGAGGCATAGACGTAGTCGGTATCGAATTGGTGGTCAATTATGATTTGCCTAGCCAGACGCAGGATTATGTCCACCGTATCGGGCGGACCGCTCGCGCCGGTATGGCCGGCCGGGCGATTTCATTTGCCACCTTCGACCAACGCACCGATATCAGGGATATCGAACATTTGATAAGAACCGGGCTGTCGATCAAACAGGTTCCGGCGCTGCCGTTCGATAAAGCTCCGCGCCGCCTGCCAGCGTTTGTCCTGGAGAAAGAGCGGGCCGAAAAGCTAAAAAGACCCTTTGGGCGCGCTACTAAAAAGAAATCGACCAAAGGCGGCCGCCGCCTATAATTCACCGGGCGGCATCCGTGCGTCGAGGCGAATCTCTCTTTTAAGAACTTATTATATCCCTCCACATGTAATAAATTGTATGTTTTCAGACAATTCGAACAGAGTGTAATCACATCTAGGACATAGTCTGTCTGATGGCAATGGCTTTATTGTATTCTAGTTTCCTCAGTTTCATGGTTCGTTCTTTGATTCGATCTCTATCCTTCAAAAATGTATCAATTCCCCTTGGGGAAGTAAATCCCTGTTAAAAGTCTGGGCAGAAGTTATTGCTGATGATGAAAACAAATCACTCGAACTCTCGGTTCTCGGCGACCTGCACCTAATTACATATAAACCATTATGTTACGAAAGCTGCAATTTATCTGTGTGACCATTTTGTGGCTTATTAGGTCTGAATTATTATCAATGCACCAAAACGTCCTAATTCTAAAGACAGCACGTTTCAATTGGTGAAGGGCCGCTTTTAAATACATAGTTGATCAAATAGACTGCGTCACCGACATTGACGGCATCATCATCATT
>JAAEQF010000442.1 GCA_024231695.1 FCB group bacterium | reverse complement strand
CGGGATCGACGTGAAGCGTAACCTCTACCGGTTCTTTCGACTCCTTCGGCATTCGCAGTCTGGCGCGAGCGAAAAAGGATTCAGTCAGGGGAGGGATGTCAGATGTGTCGATCGTCTCATCGGTCAGCGCGTCCACTCGTTCCCAGTCGGTTCCGGATGAAGTCCTCATAGTCGTGTCGCTCATGGCTCAGTGCCTTTCGTAGAGAGATGATCCGAATCGTGTCGTGGTCGGGTTCGGTGTACACGACGACGACGATCCGGTGTCCGAGCGTCCCCAGTCCGATCCAGCGATCCTCCCCGTAGTCCTCGCGGTCTTCCAGGCCCACAGCCATCGGCCCTTGGAAGGCCGCCTCCGCACTCGCGAAGCTCAGTCCGTGCTTCTCGATGTTCGCGCGATTCTTGCGATCGTCCCATTCGAACCTCATGAGCGCTTGGCCACTCGATCAATCCTCTACCGGCCCGTTGGGCGGGGAGGAGGTTGCTGGGAGAAGGGTCAGGAGGTTGGATTCTTCTGCGCCATGCCTCGTCAT
>JAAEQF010000441.1 GCA_024231695.1 FCB group bacterium | reverse complement strand
TAATAAGGAGTGAGGCTGGAGGGAGGCTGCACGGTCTGTCGCGGGCCTTCCCAACAGAGGCAATTGAATCCTCTGGCCAAGGCGCTCTCAAGACGCCGCGGACGCCGCTTATGATGAAATGTACGAGCGTTTCGTGGCTTTGGTAAAGGAGAAGCCTGATTTTCCGTCAATTTGCACTATTTCGCAATTCCAGAGTCCAGGCCCAGGCGCCCGAGTCGGTGGTGAAGATGAAGCTCCCATGGTCTTCGGATAAGGGCGCGGCGTTCACCTCGGCAAATGGGGCCTCCCCGCTGTCCGGGTCGGTCACGGTGAGGGGCCCGGTCAAGTGGGTGATGGCGCACGCACGGTCACGCCGCGGACAGCCTCGCCGCTGGCGGCGGTCGCATCGTTGGCGCCCGTGAGGGTGTTGTCGATCACTTGCGAGGTCGATCCCTCCGCCTGGGCTGCCGTCAAGGCGTCGTGCATCACCTGGTGCGCGGGCAGACTGTTGACGTCATTGTCGTCGGCCAGGATGTCGTCGGCCCAGGCCCCGGCGCTCTCGTCGAAGGTGAACGGGCCGTGGGCCTTCATCACCGTTGAGATCCCGTCCCCGACTATCCGCTGGTCATCATAGACCACGCCAATTAAAAAATGGTTTGTTGGTCAGGGAGGATTATGGGTGCGGTGGCTCCGAATTCCACGGCGCCGATCCCTTATTTCATGTTGCTTCTCATTTCGTGAAGAGCTATTGGAATATGTTCTATAAAAAGATTGAAATCTTTGTCATATGTAAATATGGGCAGATTGTTTCTGGTGGAAACTGAGCAAATTAAAAAGTCCGTATTTGAACCCTGGATACCTTTCCCGCGCAAAATGTTAAAATATTCTGCTGCTAACTCAAAATCTTCAGACACAAGAAGTAGATCCGGAAAGGCGGATAACGTATTTTTCAAAGTCAAAAATTGAGATTTCTTTTTTATTCCCGAGAGGATTTCCTGGCGAATCGGGCCGATCAATTGCACCCTGGCGTCTTTGACCAATTCTTGAAATTCGACGACAAGAGCATCTTGGGGTTTATTTTTTCCGCGTAGCGCCAGAGACCAAATACATGTGTCCACTAAAACCTTCATTTCGCTCCCCGCTGTTTTTTGTAGTCATAGTCGGGATCGTATTCGATTTTACCAAACAGACTAAAAATTTCAGCCTGTTTACGCCTCTGGATATATTCTTGCAGCGCTTCAATCACCACCGCTTTTTTGGTGCGATGTTTTCCAATAACCTGAGCCTCTTCGACTAATTTATCGTCAATTGCTAAATTCGTAGCCATCATTCACCTCCTTATTTCATCGTTACAGCATGCCTCTTCATATGTAAAGTCGGGATGCGGCCTGTCATTTATGTCCTTTTGCATTTCGTTGGTATTGATGAAAAATTTTTCATTTGCTGACCAATTTTTGCGATATCGCGTAAAACATCCTGAAGCTCATGGTTCAGATTTCCGAGGCATAGCTGCTTGAGCCATTATCGATTATCGGCTTTGAAAAGAAGAAGAACAAACCAGTTGCACTCAAGAGCCACCAGATTCTGTACCACAAATTTTGTAAGAATGTAAAGCCATTTAGATCCAGCGACGATTGGACGCCGTGGCCAGCAGTGCGCCGGATCTCATTTTGCTGGACATT
>JAAEQF010000440.1 GCA_024231695.1 FCB group bacterium | reverse complement strand
GCAGCCATCTTTTTAGGGCGTCAGGCAGAGAGTTTCCGGAGGAATAGTAGAAAACGGCCAGTACTTCGTTTAGCGAACTTCGACAGGCCTCAAAAACGGATTGATAGGTTGTCGATGACCAGTGCATTAATTCATCACCGAAAGATTGCCATTGATCGCCGCGCGAATTAAGCACATAGACGCCCTGATGGCGGTGGTAATGATGGGCTTCAATGTTGTTTCGACCATGGAAAGGTGACAGAATGTCTTCCCTCGGAACCAGCATATGGCCGGAGGAAAAGGCATCGGCCAGATATCCCTGAGCCGAGGCTTCCATAATCAAAGCATCGGATATTAGCGCCGGCGAACATTCTGTTTTCGCAGCCATTTGGATCAACCGCATGGCCATCAGGTGCCGGATCAGGTAGGCACTGATAACGTTTTGGGTTCGGAAATCAATTGGGCAGAGTATGCTGTCGTCTGCGAAAAGGGGAATATCGCTTTGGATTTTATCAGCCAGGGCATTCCAGGAAGAATCGATTTGCTTTCTGCTCAATGTCCGTAATTGTCCGGCTATCGACCGGCCGCGATCATGGTAACGATCACTGCGAAAATCATCGCGGGCGAATAGAGCGCATATATCGCCGAAGGTTCGATCCCGGCAAAGATATTTGGGAATTCCAATCGGGTCGCCGGTGGTGACCGGAAAATTAATTATATCACCGGAGAAGTTGGCGATCTCCTTCATGACCGTATTAAAAACACTGTCACCCAGGTG
>JAAEQF010000439.1 GCA_024231695.1 FCB group bacterium | reverse complement strand
TGAGTCCTGCGGCAAATGTACACCCTGCCGGGAAGGCACCGGCTGGCTCAAACAACTCATTAACCGGATTGAAAACGGCGATGGCCGACCCGGCGATATCGAACTGATTCTCGATACCTGTAAAAACATTATGGGTAGGACAGTTTGCCCTCTGGGCGATGCGGCGGTAATGCCGATCGAGTCGATAATAGAGCATTTCCGAGATGAGTTTGAATACCATATCGAACATAAAAAGTGCAAGGTGAAGACTGAGTACTCGTTTAAATAAAGCTATGGCGGAAAACGAAAATAAAATAGAGCAGATTACGCTGACCATTGACGGACGCGAAATCACGGTGGACAAGGGTACGACCGTTCTTGAGGCGGCTGCGATGCTCGGTATAGATATACCGACTTTCTGCTGGCATCCCAAGCTGGATTCGGTTGGAGCCTGCCGAATGTGTCTGGTCGAGATCGAAAAATTCCCCAAACCGGCTGTGGCCTGCGCCACTGATGTTATGCAGGGGATGATCGTTCGGACCGACAGCGAGGTCATTGTCGAAGCCCGCCGCGGCGTGCTTGAATTGCAATTGCTTAACCATCCTCTTGATTGCCCCACCTGCGACAAGGGCGGTGAGTGCGATCTGCAGGATAATGTTTTTCAATACGGCATCGATAAATCGCGCCAGACCTTCGCCAAGAAAAGAAACATCGACGCCGACACGACGACTACATTCGACGACAAACGGATCGGTCCGGAAGTCATTCGCAACATGAACCGTTGCGTCACCTGTTATAAATGCGTTCGCTTTAACAAGGAAATCGCCGGCGAGTTCGACCTGGGCGCTTTTGAACGCGGCAATCATGTCGTCATCGATACTCCGCCCGGAGAAATGCTCGACAATTTTTATTCCGGCAATGTAGTCGAAATCTGTCCTGTCGGAGCTCTGACCAATACCGATTGGCGATACAAAGTCCGCGTTTGGAATACCAACAAAGTTGCTTCGATCTCCAGTCATGATGCCGATGGACAAAATATCACTCTTTGGTACGATCATCGTCAATTGCATCGGACAACTTCGCGCTGCAATGATGATGTGGACGATGGCTGGATCTGCAATATCGCCCGCTATGGCTCTCAGTACGTCAATTCGGCCGATCGGTTGAAAAAGCCGCTGATCAAAAAAGAGGGGACGCAGGTCGAAGCCAGCTGGGATGAAGCCTTGAAGTTGATTGCCAGAAAATTCCGTGAAATCAAAGATAAAAAGGGCGGCGTCTGTATCGGCGGAGTAGTTGGCGGCAATCAATCCTGCGAAACCGATTATCTGTTCAATAAATTTTTCCGCACGGTTCTGAATTCCAACTCGGTTGATTATCGGATGGAGTTCATTGATCTGCGCGAGGGTGAGTTGGCCGAGGCTTACGACAGCCTCTTCAACGCTCCGTTCGAAATTGCCGATCTGGAAAATGCCGATGTCGTCTTCGTCTTCGGTACCAACCTGATCAAGGACCATCCGGCCATCAACCTCAGGATGCGCAAAGTCTGGCGTAAAGAAGCGGCTCAGGTGTACACGGCCAATCCGGTCGAAACCAAATCCGCCGACATTTCCATCGATGAACTGATTTATCGGCCCGGTGCCGAAGCGGCCTTTTTAATCGCCCTGCAACACGCGCTTTTAGACCAGAAGCTTTGCAGGAATCTGGATGATTCCAAAGTGGCCGAAATAAAACAGATGCTCACACCGGGCAACCTGCCTGAGGCCGCCTTGCTTTGCGGGATCGAGGAAGATCGTATAATCGAACTGGCCAAGGCCTTGAGCGAGGCCAAAAACCTGTTTATCCTTTCCGGCGATTATCTGAAAGGTTCAACCCGTCGCTACGATCCGGCCAACGCTCTGCATAATCTGGCCAATATGTTGAATGTGCCTGATGGCCGAGCTATTATTCCGGCCTCTCAGGCCAACGCTATGGGCGCTGAACGGGTCGGGCTCAGACCTTCGTTGTCCAAGGAAATGACGTCTGTTTTATCGGAGAAATGGGGAACGGCTTTTTCCGAATCTTCCGGATGCAATACTTCCAAAATGCTTAAGGGTGCCTTGGAGGAGGAAATCGACGCTCTTATGATCCTTGGCTCCAACCCGGCCATGCGTTACCCCGATGGTCCTTATGTTAATTCTGCCCTGGATAAAATGGATTTTCTGATCGTGGCCGATTTGTTTGAAACAGCGACAACGGCCAAAGCCGATGTCGTTCTGCCCCTGGCCGCCTGGTCCGAACAAGCGGGCTCGTTTGTAAATCTGGAAGGACGGGTTCAGGCTTTCGAACCGGCCCTGCTGCCCGAATCGGGAATCAGAACCGGTATTGAAATAATTAATTCTCTGGCCGAAGCGATGGAGTCGCCTTTGGGTCTTGATGACAGCCAGCTGGCTGGGGAAACAAGAGAAGTGATCGCTGCCTGGAAGCGTCAACCCCGTGAAACGAGTAAATTTTACGAAGTCAAGCAGCCGGCTCCGGCTGATCATGCCGAATATCCGTATCGCTTGCTGGTTGGCAATGATTTACACCATTTCGGCTACCTGACCGAACATTGTCCTTCGCTTATGGCTTTTAGTCCCGAACCTTATCTGGAACTTTCCCCGAGTCTGGCCCAAAAACTGGATATCGAAGAGGGAACTTTGGTGCGCATACAATCTCCGACCGGAAAACTGGTTCTCAAAGCCAAGCTTTCGGAATATTTCGAGGGAGATGTTCTCTTTGTACCCAACAATTTTTCGTCGGTCGAAATCAACAGCCTGATATCCCGCGACGGAGGCGGCTGGGTGAATATCAAGAAACTGGATGACAAGTAATGGCTGATCTGACTTTCATAGCCATCATCATCGCCAAAGTGCTGGTTGTCTTCATTGCCGTGATTACCGGCTGTGCCTATGCCACCTGGCTTGAAAGAAAACTTCTGGGACGTCTCCAACATCGTATGGGGCCGACCTATGTCGGACCGTTTGGGCTGTTTCAGCCTTTGGCCGACGGCCTTAAAGTAATTTTCAAAGAAGACCTCGTGCCTGCTCAGGCCGAAAAGATATTTATGATGATAGCGCCTTTGATCGCCTTTATCCCTGGATTTTTGGCTTTTGCCGTTATCCCCATCGGACCGCCCATCGAGCTTTTCGGCGAAACCATCCCGCTGACAATCTCCGACCTGAATATTGGTATCCTTTTCATACTGGCTACGACTTCGCTGGGCGTTTATGGTATCGCTATCGCCGGTTGGTCTTCCGGTTCCAAATATTCGCTTTTAGGCGGTATCCGTTCTTCGGCCCAGATGATTTCCTACGAAGTGGCCTACGGCATGTCGCTGGTCCCGATTTTGATGATAGCCGGGACGATGTCCCTGACCGAAATGGTTAATCAACAGGCCTCAATTCTGGACTGGTATGTTTTCAAGAATCCCTTGTCGTTTTTAATTTTCTGGATCTGCGCCGTGGCCGAAACCAATCGGGCGCCTTTTGACATGGCGGAAGCGGAGTCGGAACTGGTGGCCGGTTATCACACCGAATATTCGTCGATGCGTTTTTCGATGTTTTTCATCGGCGAGTACGCCAATATGCTGACTGCCTCGGCTGTGGCCGCGACCATTTTCTTCGGCGGCTGGCAGGGCCCGTTCATGCCCGGACCGATCTGGCTGATTGCCAAAGTAGTCTTTTTCATGATCGTTTTTATCTGGACGAGGGCGACGTTCCCCAGAGTGCGGTACGACCAGTTAATGTCTATGGGCTGGAAAGTCCTTTTCCCGCTGGCGCTTTTAAATGTTTTACTGACAGGAATCGTTCTTTACTTGATATAAAGCTATGTTGCGAACGTTTTGGGACATAATTAGGACGACGGTGCTGGCCTTGCCGGTTGGGTTGATGACTACTATGAAGCATGTCTTCAAAAAACCGGTGACCCGCAAATACCCGCGCGCCAAAGCCGAGATGGCGCCGCGTTATCGCGGTATGCATTATCTCGAACGCTACGAAGATGGCACCGAACGTTGCGTTTGTTGTGGCTTATGTGCTGCCGCCTGTCCGGCCGATGCCATCTATATGGAACCGGCCGAGAACGAAAAAGGCGAACGGATTGCCGAAGTCTATGAGCTCAACCTGATCCGCTGTATCTTTTGCGGATTCTGTGAAGAAGCCTGTCCCGAAGAAGCGATCTTTTTGGGTCATGAATTTGAACTGGCCGATGATGCTCGCGATAAGTTTATCGTCTCCAAGGATGATCTGCTGGTTAAACATCCGCGCAAAGACAGGTCCTATAAGACGATTTTCAGACGGACGCGGAGGTATCATTAAATGATGGCACGGAGGAGTAACCCGACGTGGAAATGATGATCTTCGCCGTGGCGGCCATTATCGCTCTGGCCTCGGCCGTCATGGTCATAACGGTAAAAAATCCGATCGGCAGTGTCGTCTATCTTATTCTGTCGATTCTGGCCCAGTCAGTGCTCTATGTCATGCTCTCCGGTCTATTCGTGGCCGCTTTTCTGGTTCTCGTTTATGGTGGTGCAATTCTGGTTCTGTTTCTGTTCGTGATTATGCTTCTTAATATCCGCTATTCCGATTTCGGCCGCGATACCCTCAAGCAGATCAAACCGATGGCCTGGCTTTTCGGTGTTATTCTTCTGGCCGAGATGGTCTGGGTGGCGATGGCCAACACTACCCGTATCGCCGGCGTCGATGAAAGTTTTGGTTCGGTGCCCGAAGTGGCTCATTTGCTTTACGGCAAATTCGTCTATCCGTTCGAGTTGACCTCGATCCTGCTTCTGGCAGCGATCGTCGGGGCGGTTGTTATGGCCAGGAAGGGAGCCTGAGATGACGGTGCCGTTGGATTATTACATAATTTTGTCGGCTTTTCTTTTTGCCGTCGGCGCCATCGGCGTGATCATCTCGCGCAACCTGATCGTCATGTTTATGTCGGTGGAAATCATGCTCAATGCCGGTAATCTGGCGCTGGTCGCTTTCTCCCGCCATCTGCAACAAATGGATGGACACGTTTTTGTCTTTCTGGTTATGACCGTGGCCGCGGCCGAAGCCGCTGTCGGGCTGGCCATAATCATTGCTGTTTTCCGAAATCGGGAATCGGTTGATTCCGATGCCCTCAATCTGATGAAATGGTAGAAGAATGTTTGATTATTTATTCATAGTACCGCTTCTTCCGCTTCTCGGGTTTATTATCAACGGGCTGTTGCGCAATCGTATGTCCAAGAATGCGGTGCTTTCTCTGGCCGTCGGTTCGGTCGGCCTGTCTTTTGTTTTCTCGGTTATCCTCTTTTTCAAACTGCTCGGTCTCGACCCCCATCATCGCGTCGTCGAACAGGTTCTCTTCTCCTGGATTCCAGTTGGCTCTCTACAACTCGATATGGCTTTTCTGCTCGATCCGCTTTCGGCGGTGATGATCTTGGTTGTCACCGGTGTCGGCTTTTTGATTCATGTCTATTCCATCGGCTACATGGCCCATGACCCCGGTATCAAACGCTTCTTCATCTATCTCAATCTCTTCATGTTCTCTATGCTGATGCTGGTTCTGGGCAACAACCTGATGCTGCTTTTCATCGGCTGGGAAGGCGTTGGGCTCTGTTCCTACCTGCTGATCGGTTTCTGGTTTGAAAAGAAATCGGCATCCGATGCCGGTAAAAAAGCTTTCATCGTCAACCGCATCGGCGATTTTGGATTCCTCCTGGGCAGCTTCATTATTTTCTGGAGTGCCGGGACGCTTAAGTTTACCGAACTGGCCAGTATCGCTCCCGAAGCCTTTATTGTCGGCGGGGGAGCAGTGACGGCAGCGACCCTGTTTCTTTTCTTCGGTGCGACCGGTAAGTCGGCTCAGATACCTCTCTATATCTGGCTGCCGGACGCCATGGAAGGTCCCACTCCGGTTTCGGCTCTGATTCATGCGGCAACCATGGTAACCGCCGGTGTCTATATGCTGGTCCGGCTGAATTTCCTCTTTGTTCTGGCTCCGACAACCATGCTGGTCGTGGCTATCGTCGGTTGTGCCACAGCTTTTATCGCGGCCACTATCGGGCTGGCCCAAAACGATATCAAACGAGTGCTGGCCTATTCAACTGTCAGTCAGCTGGGTTACATGATGATGGCTTGCGGCGTGGCGGCGTTCACGGCCGGTATTTTCCACTTGATGACTCACGCTTTCTTCAAAGCCCTGTTGTTCCTTGGTTCCGGCTCAGTGATCCATGCCATGTCCGATGAGCAGGATATGCGTAAAATGGGCGGGCTGAAAAATAACATCCCGACGACCTACAAGACATTTTTGGTCGGCACCCTGGCTATCGCCGGCATCCCCGGCCTGTCCGGCTTTTTCTCCAAGGATGAGATCCTCTGGAAATCATTCTCCTCCGGTAACGGTCACTGGCTTTTCTGGCTGATCGGTGTCATCACGGCCGCCATGACTGCCTTTTATATGTTCCGCCTGCTGTATCTGACTTTTTATGGCAAAGGCCGTTACGACAAGCATACGGCCGATCATCTGCACGAATCACCGCGGACGATGACCACCCCATTGATCGTTCTGGCCGTACTCTCCATCGGCGGCGGATGGATCGGCATCCCCCATGCTCTCGGCGGGGGAGCCTGGTTTGAAAAATTCCTCGAGCCGGTTATGGCGCCCATCGGCGGCGGACATGCCGCTCATCACAATGCCACCCTCGAGTACGGCCTGATGGCCGGTACAATTGTTCTGGTTCTGGTTTCGATTTTCCTGGCTTACTATTTCTACAATAAAAATATCGCCAAAGCGACGGCGCTTCGGCAGTCGTTCTCCGGCATTCACAAGGCGCTTTACAATAAATACTGGGTGGATGAATTTTACGGAGCCACAGTTGTGCGGCCGATCGTCAACGGTTCGATTTTCCTCTGGAAAATCATCGACGTTTTGATTATCGACGGAATTGCCAACGGGCTCGGAAGCTCCATCAGAGAATTGTCGGACTCGTTCCGACGGATGCAGACCGGTTATGTCCGGGGCTACCTGACCGTTTTCTTAGTCGGGGTTATTGTCGTAATCGGCTTTTTGGTGGTGAGGTGACGCGATGGATAGCTGGATTCTCACAATAGTCACTTTCCTACCCCTGGTCGGGTCGCTGTTTATTCTGCTTATTCCCAAGGATAATCACGTTTCCATCCGCCACAGCGCTCTCTTTTTCTCACTGATGACTTTTCTGGCCTCGCTTTGCCTGATCTTCCGCTTCGATCCGGTTGCCACCGGAATGCAGTTTGAAATCAATCTACCCTGGATCGAACAGTTTGGCGTCGGTTACCATCTTGGTATTGACGGCCTGTCAATGCTGTTGATAGTTCTGACCACGTTCTTGACCGCCGTGGCTATCCTGTCCACTTTCAAAGCCGTCGAACATTCCGTGCGCGGCTTTTATATTTCGCTTTTGCTGCTCGAAGTCGGCATGCTGGGCGTCTTTGCCTGCCTCGACCTGTTTTTGTTTTATGTTTTCTGGGAAGTAATGCTGGTTCCCATGTATTTCCTGATCGGTCTCTGGGGCGGCGTGCGTCGTCTTTATGCGGCGATCAAATTCGTGCTGTTCACCATGATCGGTTCGCTTCTGATGCTGGTGGCCATCCTGGTTTTATATTTCCAGTATCACGCCGTTTTCGGGCAATACACCACCGATCTGTTAAAGATTTTAGAACTACCCTTGGCCCGCAACATGCAACTGTGGCTCTTCGCCGCCTTTGCTCTGGCTTTCGCCATCAAAGTTCCGATGTGGCCGTTTCATACCTGGCTGCCCGATGCCCACGTTGAGGCGCCCACGGCCGGGTCGGTTATCCTGGCCGGCGTCCTTCTGAAAATGGGCACCTACGGCTTCCTGCGCTTCTGCCTGCCGCTTTTCCCCATCGCCACTTTCGAATTTATGCCGCTCATCTCGGTTCTGGCCGTTATCGGTATTATCTATGGCGCTCTTGTGGCTATGGTGCAAAAAGATGTCAAATCGCTGGTGGCCTTTTCTTCGGTTTCGCATATGGGCTTTATCATGCTGGGCATGATGACTCTCAATTTGCAGGGAATGCAGGGTTCGATTATCCAAATGATCAACCACGGTATCTCCACCGGCGCCCTGTTCATTTTGGTCGGGATGATCTACGAACGAAGACATACGCGGCTGATCTCCGAATACGGCGGTTTGGCGAGCAAGATGCCGGTCTATGCCACCTTCTTTATGATAGTGACTCTCTCGTCCATCGGCGTTCCCGGAACCAATGGTTTTGTCGGCGAGTTCTTGATCCTGCTCGGAACCTGGGCCTATAATCCGGTCTATGCCGTATTGGCCGCAACAGGTGTCATCTTTGCCGCCTGCTACATGCTCTGGATGTATCAGCGGGTCTTTTTCGGCAAAGTAACCAATCCGGCCAATGAAAAACTGATTGATCTCGACCTGCGTGAAAAAATCGTTCTCATTCCGCTGGTAATAATGATTTTCTGGATCGGATTTTACCCCCGGCCGTTATTTAAAATACTGGAACCTTCGGTCAAGACTATCATAGCCCAGGTGGAAAAAGGTCGGGCGCAATATGAAGCCTATGGCCAACTAAAAGACGAAAAAATTGAGTTTACCGATATAGACGTACAAACTCAAACAGGGGATGGTAACTGATGGCTGTCACCATGTACACCAAACCCGGATGTCCGTTCTGTGCCGCGGCCAGGGATCATTACAACAACAAGGGTATTGCCTTTGATGAAATCGACGTCATCGACAATCCCGAGGCGCAGAAAAAAGTGCTGGAGCTTTCCGGCGGAAAAAAGATTGTCCCTGTTGTGGTTGACGGCGACGATATCAAAATCGGCTGGAACGGAGGCTGAGGCTTTTAGATTCGCGGCGGCCGTGAGCCGCTCGCTACACTAATTGCCCGTGGAGAGGACTATGTCGCAGTTGTCTGCAATAGATATAAATCTAATTATGCCGGAAGTGGCTATTCTGGCCTTCGCCTTCCTCATGCTGGTCTTTGTGCCTCTGGTTAAAAGGCCGACTATCGCCCCGGCCTTGGCCCTTATCGGTGTTCTGACCTCATGCTATTTCGTTATGACTTCCTGGGACAAGCAGGCCATCGGTTATTTCGACATGGTCGTCTGCGACAACTTCTGCCTCTTTTGTAAAATGATCTTCTTAATTACCTGCGGGTTTGCCGTCTTGCTCTCTCGCCAATATCTTCTGAATAAAAATATCTCCCGGCCCGAATATTATTCCATGATGCTGATCTCCACGGCCGGTATGATGATCATGGTTTCTTCGCCCAACCTGATGGTTATCTTCCTGGGTCTGGAAATAATGTCCCTGCCGCTTTATGTTCTGGCCGGTTTCAACCGCGACAACGCCAAATCGACCGAGGCGGCAGCCAAATATTTCTTCATGGGCGCCTTTGCTTCGGCTTTTCTGCTCTATGGTATCGCCCTGGTTTATGGCGGCACCGGAACCACCGATCTGCGCCAGATTTTCATGTCCACCGGTATTGCTCTGCAGCGAAACGAACTCTACCTGCTTATCGGCGCGGCCATGGTTTTGATCGGCTTTGCTTTCAAGATCGCCTCGTTCCCTTTCCATATGTGGGTACCGGACGTTTATGAGGGAGCGCCGACTCCGGTGACGGCATTCTTTTCCATCGGCCCCAAAGCGGCCGGAATTGCGGCCTTGCTGCGCATCTTCATGATCGGTTTCGGCGGCATAATGGCCGACTTCACCATGATCTTCTGGGTGTTGGCCTTCTTCACCATGACCTTCGGCAATATCATGGCCGTCATGCAGGACGATGTCAAACGAATGCTGGCCTATAGTTCCATCGCTCACGCCGGATACCTGCTGATTGCGCTGGCTGCTGGTGGAGGCGAGGCTGTATCGGCGGCGTTGTTTTATCTTCTGGCCTATGCTTTCTTCAACATGGGCGCCTTCACGCTGTTGGTTATCATCGAGAGCAAAAGCGACGGCTCCAACCATATCGACACTTTCAAAGGTCTGGCTTCGCGCCATCCCTGGCTGGCAGTGTTTCTGGCGCTGTTTATGTTTTCTCTGGCCGGTTTCCCCCCAACCGCCGGATTTATCGGTAAATTCTATGTTTTCTCGGCGGCGATCAATGCCGGGTTGGTAGGCTTGGTGGTAGTGGCCGTGCTCAATAGTTTGATTTCAGTCTTCTATTATCTGCGCCCGGTTAAGGCGGCTTTCTTTGAAAAACCGGAGGGCGACGTCAGCCCGGCTATTTTCGGGCCGTTGATTAAGGCGGCGATAATCTTAACCGCGCTGGGTACTTTGGGTCTGGGCCTTTTCCCCAATTATTTCCTCAAACTGGCCGCCGCGTCGGTTTTGATGATAATTTAAGCAGCAATCGGATTAACACTCCCGCATCCGAGTAAAAATACATTTTATTTGACATCTACGCCCCCGAACCGTATTATTGACAATCAGAGCAAATATCGCAGTCGCACACCCATGTTGCATATAAGACCATGGAAAACAAATACTTACATTGCCCTAAACAATTCGATTCATTTTCCGCCAAAATAAACAAGATAAGTAATATCTTCTATAAGATCTCAATTTTTCAAAATAATCATTGACATAATGTTGAAAATAGTCTTTTATATGAATAGGTAAGGTAGGGGAAATTTCGAGCAATATAATATCTGGATAGTTAGGAGGAGGCTTGTGAATCTGCAACGTTGCGTTGTTGCTGTGGCTATAATTATATTTGTATACATCACATTACTAAGCATAACAACTTGTTTTGCGGATTCCGTTTCTACTTCATTATCTGTCGAGCAAGTGGAGAAACCGGATCATA
>JAAEQF010000438.1 GCA_024231695.1 FCB group bacterium | reverse complement strand
CTGCCTGACATCTTGGATATTCCATACCCGAATTAACTCCTTGGATAATCGGCAGATTACCGGAATTGTGGAGTGCCTGTCAATCAGAAACCTGAAAACACAAAACCTGTTGAGAATCGCCGTATTCAAATATTGAATAATGACTACCGAACTTCTCAGCTTCTCTGTCTGTATCGCTTTTGGGCTGAAAGCACAGTTTTCCGGAGTCGTATCGATTTAGGAGTGATCTCCACCATCTCATCTTCACGAATAAAATGAATGGCCCGCTCCAGTGTCATGGGGATAATGGGGGAAAGGACAACCGCCTCGTCCCTCCCGGACGCACGGATGTTGGTGAGTTTTTTCTCCTTGCATGGATTTGCGTTGATATCATTGCTCCGATTGTGCTCGCCGAAGATCATGCCCTCATAGGCGGGATCGCCGGGCTCGATAAAAAGTTGACCTCTCGGCTCCAGGTTGAACAGGGCATAGGCCACCGCGGCCCCCTGCCTGTCGGAAACGATGGACCCGTTGAACCGGCTCGCGAATTCACCTCTGAACGGTTCGTAACCCGAAAAATAGGCGTTCATGAT
>JAAEQF010000437.1 GCA_024231695.1 FCB group bacterium | reverse complement strand
TTTTCCAATCCGAAATCGGCCCGGGGTTGCGGCTGCGGGACATCGTTCTCCGTTTAATTCTCGGGAGGGAATTGTGCAAATACTGGATATGACCGGTTTTATGGAAGGCGGCATTGTGGTTGAGTCCGCCTTCTTTGAAAAAGTAAAAGAATTCGATTGGGAATCCCTGCGAGACAAACGGATCATGGTTAAAGGCTGTGGCACAACCATCATTCCTCCGTGGGCATTCATGGTCGTAACCTCGCGCCTGACCGGCGTGGCCAAATCCGTCCGTTACGGCAACGAGCATTCGTCCATCCCCATTTTTAGAAAATCGCGCCGGGAGGCGGTCAATGTCGAGAAGTGAGGCCATGACCACCGGATCGGACGGACGACATCTCTGTTGGTCCTGCAAAGAGGAAACCGGTGAGGGGCCGTTTTGTACCAACTGTGTGAAAATCCAGCCGGTCGAGGAGATCGGCGGTTTTTTCGAGCTGTTCGGGATAGAGAAAAGTTTTACTATAAATTCCGCCCGGATAAAAAAGAAATACTATGAGTTATCGCGGCGTTATCATCCCGACTTTTATTCTGGCAAATCGGACGAGGAAAAGACTCTGGCCCGCATCAATACGGCTCATTTGAACAAGGCCTTGCGGATTATGTCCGATCCTCTCTTGCGCGCGGAATACATGCTGGAAACCGAGGACGGCGGCTTCACCGCTCATCCCGCCCCGCCGCAGGAACTGTTTGAGGAAATACTTGAGATCGGCGAACTGCTGGTCGAGGACGGCGAGCCCGGCGACGAGGGTAGACAAACATTGAATGAAACGACCCGGAATTTCAAGAATCGTCTGGAGGTACTCGAAAACTCACTGGACGAATTGTTCGCCCGGCTATTGACCGGCGATGAAAATACTAAGGCAGAGATCGAGGGAAGGATCAACAACATCAAATATCTTCGGACTACGCTGGCCCGTATCGACAAAAAACTGATGGAAGCGGTGTAGATTGATATGGCTGAAAACGAGAAGAAAAACAGGGCTATCGGCATTGATCTGGGTACAACCAATTCACTGGCGGCGATAACTCGCGACGGTCGGCCAAAATCCCTGGCCGGGAAACACGGCGTAATCATCCCTTCAGTGATCGGTTTCGACAAGGACCGGTTGATGATTGGCGTACCGGCCCAGCAGGCAATGGTTGATAATCCGGAACAGACCGTCTATTCCATCAAGCGGATGATGGGCAAAGCAGCGGCGGATATGGATGCCGAGCGCGATCGACTGCCATTCGCTATCGTGCCCGACAGCCGGGGATTGGCCTCGGTCAAAATAAACGACAGGGTAATTTCACCGGTGGAACTTTCGGCGGCGATTTTGCGCGAGGTCAAAAAGCAGGCTGAAGAGGCTCTGGGTGAAACGGTTGAGCGGGCGGTTATCACCGTACCGGCTTATTTCGACGACGCTCAGCGCCAGGCCACTCGTGACGCCGGCAAAATTGCCGGGCTGGAAGTCCTGAGGATAATCAATGAGCCGACAGCCGCCTCGCTGGCCTATGGCCTCGATAAAAAAAACCGCGGCAATATCGTGGTCTATGATCTCGGAGGCGGGACCTTCGACATATCAATTCTAAAGCTGGAAGATGGAATTTTCGAGGTCCTCTCCACTGCCGGCGACACCAATCTTGGCGGTGATGATTTCGATGCGGCCATTGTCGAGTTTCTGTTAAAAAAAGCCATATCGGATGGTATTGAAATCGACACCTCTTCCCCCAAAATTCGAGCCCTACTTAAACGAGAAGCCGAAAAAACGAAAATGACCCTTTCCGACCAGGAAAAAGCCTCAGTCAACCTTCCCCTTCCGCAAGGCGATTATGAAAATGAAATCAGCCGGACTGAATTTGAAAATATGGTTGCGCCGCTTCTAAAGCGAACTCTTGATTTCTGCAAGCGTGCTTTGGCCGATGCCAAACTTTCTGTCAATGATATCAACGAAGTAATTCTGGTCGGCGGATCAACCCGGATTCCGGCCGTCAGGCTGGAAGTGAAAAAGCTGTTTGACAAACCGCCGCACTGCGATTTGGGCCCGGACGAAGTAGTCGCCCTGGGAGCAGCCGTACAAGCCGATATTCTGACCGGCGGACGCGACGATCTCCTGCTTCTGGATGTCACCCCATTGTCTTTAGGCATCGAGACCATGGGTGGAGTGATGAACGCCATCATTCGTCGCAACGGCAAAGTCCCGGCGGTGGCCAAGGAGGCCTTTACCACTTATGTTGACGGACAGACCTCGGTGGCCATCAAGCTGTTTCAGGGCGAACGGGAACTGGTAGCCGATAACCGACTGCTGGGCAGTTTCGACCTGACCGGTATCGAACCGCTAAAGGCCGGTACACCGCGAATCGAAGTAACCTTCATGCTCGACGCCGACGGCATCCTGCGCGTATCGGCCCGCGACATACATTCGGGCAAAGAACAGGATATTACTGTGCGGCCGTCTTACGGGCTGACCAAGGATGAGGTCAGCGACATGGTTCGTTCATCGTTCGTCCATGCCCGGGAAGATATCGACCGCCGGCTGTTTATCGAACTGTCCAACGAGGCCCACACGGTAATCAAGGCCACCCACAGGGCTTTTGAACTGTATGAGAAAATCGAAATGGATGAAAAGGAAGATATTCTCGATGCGATCGAGGATTTGGAAAAGGCTCTGGAAGGAAACGACCCTCAGCTATTACGCGAGAAACTGGATGATCTGGGTGACGCCACGGCCGATCTGGCCACACGGATGGCCGACAACGCCATCGCCGACGCCCTGAAAGAGAAAACCATTGATGATGCAAAGGATATGGTCAAGTGAATACGACAAAAGCCAAAGTCAAAATAATCATAGAAGGCAAGGAAATTGAGGTCGAGCCGGGGACGGTGCTTTTGGACGCCGCACTGGACAATAAAATCAATCTCGATCACAATTGCGGCGGCAACTGCGCCTGCTCCACCTGTCATGTGATCATCGAGGAAGGAGTGGAAAACCTTCCGGAGATGAGCGAGGACGAAGAAGATATGCTCGATACGGCCGAAGGCCTGACGCTCGAATCTCGGCTCGGCTGTCAGGTGAAAATAACTGGCTTCATTAAAGTCAAAATTCCGCCCAAAACCGGAATTTAATACAGGGCAATTTATATGAACTGGCAAGACGCAGAAGATATCGGTATTGACCTACTTGAAACCCATCCCGGCCTAAATCCGCTATCGGTCAGGTTTACCGACCTGCGCCGGATGGTGCTCGAATTACCAGAATTCGACGATGATCCCGAGAAATCAAACGAGGGACGACTGGAGGCGATCCAAATGGCCTGGCTTGAAGAATACCAGGACCAATAACAGACAAATACCCGTTCTATCTTATCTACAGGTAAGAGAAGAAAGCCCGCCGTAGTTTTTCAGCGGGCTTTTGATTTGAATCCGTTTTGATAGCCGGCAGATCAATGGCTCTTTATTTGACCCAGCGGCGTTTGAGTTTGATATTGCGGGCCGCCAGTTCTTTGTCAAAAAGACCCGGATCGACCGCCTTTTCCTGCGGCACAACTCCACGGGTGGTAATTTTGCCCGAGGCAGCCATAGCGGCGATTATCGCTACCGGGAAAGCGGTACAGCGCATCATTGCCGTTAAGCCGGTCTTACGATCCTCGAAATCGATAATCTCGGAGACCAGTTTTTTCTTTTTGCCCTTGATTTTACCCTCGGTAATCAGCCGCACGAGAACCAGATCAGGCTCGCCATAACTCAGCTGCTCATCAAGTACTGCTTTAAGAACCGAACGCGGCGACACCTTGACGCCATCGGCAGAGACCTTATCCCAGGACGCCAGCCCCAGATCAAGCATTACTTTAAATTTCTCACAGAAGCCTGGATACCTTATTGTCTTATAATCGAGGTTCTTCAGGATGCGGCCATAGGTTTTGGGCAAAGTTGAAGTGCCGCCTGAAGTGGTAAACGCCTCCAGTTTGCCTATTCCCCGGAAAGTCAACTCCTCGATTCCAACCATCGGCGGGAGTTTGATCTTCTTGCCTTTGCTGATAGCGAGTACCGGTTCGAAAAATTCATTGATCAATCCCTCGGCCGAAAAAACCATCTGGTAATCGAGCGGCGGGTGAGGATTTTGAGGCAATCCACCGACGCGGATTTGAAGCGATTCCGGTTTATCGAAACGAGCCAGATCACCGGCGGCGAGTACCGAGACCATGCCCGGAGCCAGACCGCAATCGGGGATAATCACCACGCCCGCCTTTTTGGCCTGCTGGTTGAGCTTGAAAGCCTCGGCCACGGCATCGTTGTTACCGCCCATATCCATGAAATGAGCGCCGCCTTTGATGGCCGCCTTGGCCAGACCGGGATTATATTTATAGGTCACGGCTGAGATGACCGCATCGAACCGGGCAAAAATCTGCGCCGCTTTTTTGGTGTCACCGGCATCGAGGCGGCCGGAGGTTGTCTTACTGCCGCCGTACTTGCCGGCGATGTCACGAGCCAATCGGCCGTTTATATCATAGACTCCGACTTTGGTCACGTCTTTATTCTGAGCCAGATCATAGACCGCCGCCCGGCCCATCAAACCTGCGCCAACCACTGCGATTTTCATAAGTTGTCCTTTCGTTTGACTCGTCCACAGGCATCGCGTGCCATTTCAGGCCGATAATGTAATATTTGATTCGGGTTTTGACAAGTGGGGATTCACAGGCATCGCCTGCTTTTGGTTCGGCACGCTTCGCTTGCCTCACAGGCATCGCCTGTTTTTGGTTCGGCACGCTTCGCTTGCCTCACAGGCATCGCTTGGTTTGACAGGTAGCCTGCGTTTTTAATCGCAGGTTATGTCACTTCAGGCCATCCACGCGACAGCGAAAAACACACAAGTGTGTTCTGCAGGGTCCTTCTTACCGGAGGTAAGTGAGACCCTGCAGTCGAGTTGAAACAGATCGCACGATCACACCGCCGCTTCGCGACGGCAGGATCATGCGAAACATACAAAGCTATTAAGATAACTTCAAGACTTGCCGGAACGTATGCCAGTTACGGCTTGGAAAGCTCCAGATAGAATACCTGTCCCTCTTTATCATAATCATCGCCCCGGAAACCGGCATTCTGAGCCAGCGATACATAATGGCGAATATCATACTTGTGCGGCGGAGGCGGTGCGCCGTACCCGGTCCGTATCTCTTCCTGGGGCAGTTTGATCATAATCGGAAAAGCGATAGCTTGTTTGTTTTTGTCTTCCACCGGTTCCAGAACGATTTCCCAGATTCTGAACTTGGAGCCCGGTTTGAGGACACGGAAGATTTCGTTGAAAACCTGCTGTTGATTTTGCGGATCGATAAACATGAACGTGAAAAACGCCGTGGCTCCGGCAAACGATTCATCGAGGAAAGTCAGATTGGCGGCATCCATGACGACTTTGAGCGGCCCGGGCGGGGCTTCTTTCAGTTCTTCGAGGCTGGTGTCGATAGCCACGACCTGATCGCCTTTGAGTTTGCCGATGACGCCCTCTCCCCCGCCGCCGATATCGAGTATTGGGCCGTCGGCTTCAAAGTCTTTGACATTCACATACTGCGGATCGAGCATCAGAATTTTATCTTCGGTTGGTATATTATGATGGTCAGACATTGTCTTCTCCAAATTTCCGCATATTTATTTTTACAGCAACTGCTTCCGTTTGCGGATGAACCATTCCAGCGAAAGTGACGCCAAAATAATCAACAGTAAAACCAGATTATCCCACAGACGAATTTCGCGCTTTTCAATAAACTCAGTTTGCTCCATGTCGATGGCCTCAACTATCGGCGTCAGGTCTTTATACGAGGTGAATACTCCGCCCGAATTTTGAGCCGTCAATGAAAGAATCGTCCAGTCCACATCGCCGAAAGCCGTCTCGCGGTCGATATTATCGACGGCGAATTTACCATTGAAGGTTCCCAATAAAACCGCCTCGGCCCGCAGTTCCGCTTTGTAATCATACGTCCCCGGCGGAAGGATGCCAAGATCGGAGCGGTATTTCCCCTTGCGGTCGGGATCGGGCAGGATACGAGCCACGACGCTGTCGCCGGATGAAGACGTCACCAC
>JAAEQF010000436.1 GCA_024231695.1 FCB group bacterium | reverse complement strand
TTACTTGGAAAACACCTAGGAAGTGAAAATTCGCGGTATGCGGGTACATCATAATGCGGCATCATAATATCGACAACAATCACATCGAATTTATCCGGGTATTGCCTAAATGTCTCAACGCCCTCGATTGGATTCTGTATATAACTGACGGCAACTTCAGTCAAGTTTCTTCGCAATGTGTCCCTTAGTGGCCGACTACGGATTTCATCATCATCAATGAATAATATGTTCATAACGGAATACCATAATTAGTGTACATGTAATATAGACTACATGCTACATCTTGCGTGGCTGTTATATTACATCTCCGACCTCCCTAATAAAATCATCAATATAAATAGGTTTAAACAGAATTTTTGAGGGAGTCAAATCAATTGCCTTGGTATATTTTTCAATATCACTCACACAGGTTAATATTATAACATAGGTATCTAAATTATTAGCTATTTTTATAGCTTCCAGCTCCGAGTAGAGCTTTAATCCTGTAAACATTCCATCATGATTACTTGGAAAGAATTTGGGGATTGCAAAATCGCGATATGCGGGTATATCATGATGAGGCATCATAATATCGATAACAATTACATCGAATTTGTCTGGATTCTCCTCAAATAGCCTTTTGCCATTCAGGGGTATCTGTTCGAATGTGACACTATGCCCGGCGTGTTTCAAAGCGTCATTTAAAGGGCGAGTACGAAGTTCATCATCATCAATAAATAAAATGTTCATGTTTCATAGACTCCTTCTTATCCACTTTACTCTATTTGAGGGTAACATAAGAGTGAATATTGTTGGGCTTTTACAGGATTTGACAAACACTGCTCCGTCATGAATTTTCATGATTTCACTACACACGAAAAGTCCAATCCCTAAACCGCCAGCACTTAATGAGCCGGAGTTTTTGCCTTTACGAAACATTTTAAAAATCTCATCTTTTTCATCTGGCTCAACGCCCACGCCGGTGTTGCAGAAGTCGATGAATAATCTTTGATATTCGCCAAAATATGGTGTAATCATTATATCCGAAAGCATGTCTTTTGAAGTTCTGCGGTCCTTGGGGTCATGTGAATATTTGATTGCATTTCTAATTAAATTAATAAAAACCTGAATAATTTGTTTTCGTCCTGCCTTTATACTTACTTTTAGATGATCAAGTTTTAAGCCAATGAATTTCTCACGCAAAGCATAATCTTCGGTGGCTTTGATGACTGGCCGTAATAAGTCTTCTTCCAAATTCCACCATTTGCCTTCTTCAGGTGTCAATATTTCAAGCTTGCCGCTATTTGCAGCTTTACTGGCATATAATAAATCTTCGGTATAGTGGGCAAGGATGTCTCCAATAATTAATGCGTCTTTAAGATAAGATTTTGCCTCAATATGATAATTTCCATCCAGAAATTTTTTGACGAGTTCCATATTGTTTATTATACCGGCGGCGCTTGATCTTAATTCATGTCCAAAGGCAAGATTAAATTCGGTATTTAGTCTCATTCTTTCCTTTAAAGCATAAATAATTCCAAATATGCTGGCCCAATATTGCAGGCCATCAAGATAAAAATTGTTGAAACTATTGAAAACTGCTCCCGGTTTACCCTCTACATCAATACATCGGATAACTCCCAATACTTCGCCCTCAGGCGATCGTATCTGCGATATCATCATCGAATGCTTGCCACTTCTGGTTCCTGGAACCTTCTCAGCATATTTGTGGGACTGACGGTGATCAGCATACAGATCATATACAATTTCTCCATACGGCTTTTTAGTTTTTTGGGCCGCTACGGAGCCAGTGATACCCTCGCCAATTTTATAAACATTTGTTCCCAAGAGGATCTTGCCCTTGGGGCTTTGATCAGTCGTCCCAGCCAATTTCAAGTATCCCGATTGGCGGTCAACAATGAAGATTGAGGCGGCCGCGGCGGTCAGTGTTTTACGGATTAGCTTGGCCATCTCATTATAAAATTCAACACCCGTCAATGTAGAGATTCTCATCATCTGTTGGCTAAAGACCCTACTCCGGCGATAAAGATCGTTACGCGTTGCTAAATGAATGGCAATTGCAACTTTTGACGCAAACTTCATTAATTCCGGGTATTCTGCCGGCATAATTTGTCGCCTGGGAAAGCAAATAATTCCACCCAGAATTCGGCCTTTTCCTTCTTTTGTGTTGTTTGATTTTCCGTCTCTGGGGGGCAATATGAGCGGAATCGCCAAGGCTCTTCTAGTCTCCAAATGAGATACAACATCTTTCCAGATATAATCTTGTGATTCAAATGGGTCTGCATAGACGGGTTCCATTTTCTCCAATGCCCTGCCGACAAAGGTCTCGTGGAGCCGTATGATCTCGGGAGGATTTAACTTCTTGCCAGTCCTTTCTTCAAGATCCGAGAGCCCATCCACTTGACGAACCACAAGATAATCTGTATCAGGATCGTCCAGTGGTTCGTGACGGTCAAGGATGCACAATTGCGTAAGTTCAGAGTCAGTCCATTTGGAAGTGAATTTCAAGATATTATCGTAGGTTTCCTCGATGTTTGTATATACTGAACTAAGAAAACTGGGAAACTCGCCAAGACTTCTGTATGATGTAAGCACCGCTCGCTTATTGGCATAACTCATCATATTGACATGAGCATTGTAATAGGCATTGAGTTGATTGGCGAAATTTGCTAATTCCTTTTTTGCTACCTCGAAAGATTCGGGTGCCATATACATTGAATCATGAAAATGTTTTTCGTAGTGCCGAAGTTTACTTCGGTCCGTAATTACGCCCCCAAACTCAATGATTGCTACTGGTTGGCCGCTTTCCTCATGCCTGATGACCTCGGTCCGAATATTTAAGCCATGTTCACACTTCCTAAGCTTGATCTCGGCATCTTTATCATTTTCATCGATGGCCCGACGGGCCAATTCCTGGTTTCTCACCAAACAGGATCCAGGATTGTCCTGCTTTCGCATTTCAAAACAGAAAAGATTGGCATCATTCTCGTTTATTATAGCGCGACCGCCATCTACGTATATGTGTGCGGCGATATGTGAATTATAATAGAATCCCTGTAAAAAAATCTTCAAAGTGTTTTCGGGTATTACATCAGTTAGTGGGACAGGCATTATTTATACCTTAACAAAATAGTCATATTTGATGTAAACACAGAACCAATTATCCGGTCAATTCGAATCAAATAAATATAGCTACAGCATTCGTGAATAGCAAGCGTATAATACCAATACAAGACAAATATAGGAATCATAATTCTAATCTCATTGACAGTAACCCTGGATTTATTTAAAAGTAATTCCTTGACCTATCCTCGATATCTCTGTCTCCAAAAACGATAGGACGCCTTTGGTGTTGACTTATTCGGCCGAATATATAATAATGGACAATTAGGAGTAGATATGCCGGACCTGTTTTTAATAGAATTCAAGGGCAATCGCCGAGGCTATTACAACAACGCCTTTTATCATTCGCTGGAAAAGGGTGAACGGGTGATTGTCGAGGCCGAACGGGGCGAGGATATGGGCCTGATATCCCAGCAGATCCCCGAGAGCGTGGAAGTCGAGACGGAGGACAAACCTCTGGCGATTCTCCGCCCGGCGACTCCCGAGGATATTTCCTACGCCGATACTAACGCCGACGCCGAAAAGTCCGCCCTGACCCGCTGTGAAGGACTGGTGGCCAAACATGGTTTGCCGATGAGATTGATCGATTCGGAATACCAGCACGACCGCAATAAGCTGACTTTTTATTTCACCTCCGATAATCGAGTCGATTTCCGGGCTTTGGTCCGCGATCTGGCGGCCATTTACAAAACCCGTATCGAACTGCGCCAGATAGGCGTCCGCGATGCCGCCAAACGGATCGGCGGCTTCGGAGTCTGTGGGCTGCAACAGTGCTGTACCTCGTTTCTAAAGCGGTTTGAACCGATTTCGACGCAATTCGCCCGCGAACAGAATCTGTCGCTTAATCCCTCCAAGATTTCAGGCAATTGCGGCCGCCTGCTCTGCTGTCTGACCTACGAAAAACAGCATTATATGGAACGATTGAGCAAATTCCCCCGGCAGGGCGAACATTTTATTACTGATAAGGGCGAGGGTATTATCGAAGCTATAAATATTTTCGAAGATTATATGCTGGTCAAGCTTCCCGGCGGAGAGATGGATAAAGTCACCCTGACTGATATTAGAAAACGCGAGCGACATAAGAAATCGTTTTTTAAGAACTGGCGGGGCAAAGGAGAGAAAAAGCACCCGAAAGAATGATCTCCGGCCGCGGGCCGTGTTATATCCGTCAAGTCCTCTGCCATCGGGCAGAATTTTCATTTGGTGAAGAAGGGTTATACTGTGCTGAAAAACTTTTACGTAACCACGCCGATCTATTACGTCAACGACAAACCGCACATCGGCCATGCTTATACCTCGATTGCGGCCGATTATTTTTCCCGTTTTCACCGAATGGCCGGAAGGAAATCGTTTTTCCTGACCGGAACTGACGAACACGGCACAAAAATAGCCGAAACCGCCGCCGCCGCCGGAGTTTCTCCACAGGAATTATGCGACGACGTCGTGGCTCATTTCAAAGATACCTGGAAAACATTGGGCCTGTCCCACGATTATTTCGTTCGCACGACAGATGAGCGGCACAAAAAGGCGGTCGAAAAACTGCTCACCGTTCTCAAGCAGGCCAAAACACCCGATGGCCGTGATGCCGTCTATGAAGACATGTATGAAGGTCTCTATTGCAACGGCTGTGAAAAGTTTTTAACTGAAACTGATCTGACAGATGGCATGTGCATCTATCACAAAAAACCGCCCACACCGCTCAAGGAAAGAAACTACTTTTTCCGGCTCGAACCGTACCTGCCGATCCTAAAAGAGATGGTTGAGAAAAACGAGCTGGTTATTTTGCCCGAAGAGCGGCGCAAGGAAGTTCTGGGTTTGCTCAAAATGGGCCTTCCCGATTTTTCCATCTCGCGCGAGTCGGTCAAATGGGGTATTCCTCTGCCGTTTGATCCGTCGCAGGTTGCTTATGTTTGGGTGGACGCGCTGCCCAACTATATTTCCTCAATTGGTTATGAAGATGACGAGAAGCAGTTCGATACCTGGTGGAACAAGGGTGAGGTAGTGCATTTAATGGCCAAGGAAATCCTCAAGTTCCACACCATATTCTGGCCGGCTATGCTAATGGCCGCCGGTCTGAAATTACCCGACACTATTTTCCTTCATGGATTTTTCACTATCAATGGCGAGAAGATGGGTAAATCGGCCGGCAACATGATTGACCCTCAGAAGATGGTTGACATCTATGGCGTGGACGGCACTCGTTATCTTTTACTTAACCAATATCCTTTCGGTGTCGATGGCGATGTTAAGGAAAAGGATTTCGCCAACCGCTACAATTCCGATCTGGCCAATGATTTGGGGAATCTGGTTTCCCGTGTGGCCAAGATGATTAACCAATACTGCGACGGCATTGTCCCATTACCGCAATCGGATATCGTTGGACAAAAGGAATTGATGGAAAAAGCAGTCGATATGCCCGACACGGTTTACAACCATGTCGTCAAATTTCGGCTGACCGACGCCATCGGCGGAGCGCTTGATCTGGTCCGGGCGACCAACCGTTTTATCGAAAACGCCGCACCCTGGAAATTGGCTAAAAACGGCGACAAGGATGCTGTCGGCGGAGTGCTTTATACGGCAGCCGAAGTCGTACGGATCGCCTCGATTCTGCTATACCCGATCATGCCACAAAAAATGAAAGATATTCGCACTGTTTTCAGTCTGGATGACAGTACTTTGACTCTGGATTCGGCCCGCACCTGGTTTGATCTGCCCAGCGGCAATAAAATTAATATCGAGGCCTCGATTTTCCCGCGGCTCGATGCCAAAAAAATTCCTTCGCTGGTGAAACCCGAAGGCGATGATTCCGGTGAGGATGGCCTGATCAGTTTCGACGATTTCGGAGCAGCTGATCTGCGGGTGGCTGAAGTGATACAGGCCGAACGGGTAGAAAAGGCCGACAAACTGCTCAAACTGCAAATCGACGTCGGCGGCGACCAGCGGCAGATTATCGCCGGAGTCGCCGAACATTATGCTCCCGAAGATTTGATCGGCAAAAAAATTATCGTCGTGGCCAATCTCAAACCGGCCAAAATACGCGGCATCCAATCGCAAGGTATGCTTCTGGCGGCCAAAAAGAAGGGGAAACTAACGCTGGTTACCGTGGCCGAGGATATCGCTTCCGGCGCTTCGGTCGGTTGAACCATGATTGATTCTCATTGCCATATTGATTTCCGTGATTTCGATCATGACCGGGAAGAGGTCATCGTTCAGGCGGCCGAATTCGGCGTGGATCGGTTGATAAATATCGGCGCCGATATCGGGTCCACCCGAAGATCGTTTACGCTGGCTGATCAATACGAAAACATCTACTGCACCGTCGGCATTCATCCCCACGACAGTAAAACATTGACCGATGATTTTCTCCACGAAATGAAAACGATGACTGAACATAAAAAAGTAGTCGGCATCGGCGAAATCGGTCTTGATTATTACCGTGACCTGTCACCCCGTGATATTCAAAAGAAAGCTTTCATCCGCCAGTTGGATCTGGCTATTGAACTTGATCTGCCGGTAGTCATTCATGTCCGCGATGCGATGGCCGATGCGCTTGACATTATCAAGCCTTATGTTGGAAAAGTCGGCGGCGTGTTTCATTGTTTTCCGGGGACAGTAGAAGAGGCTCGGAAAGTAATCTCGATGGGCTTTCTCGTTTCGGTCAATGGCGTTATGACCTATAAGAATTCAAAGATGGCTGCCATCGGGGAGGAGATCGATCTGGAAAATATCCTGATCGAAACTGATGCCCCCTACCTGACGCCGATTCCTCATCGCGGCAAACGCAACGTCCCGGCCTATGTCAAACATGTCTGCGCCAAACTGGCCGAGCTAAGGGGGATAGGTTTTGACGAGGTGGAAAAGATAACGACGCGCAATACCGAAAAGCTTTTCCGGCTGGTGGAGGTTTTCGGCTGATGGTCCGCGCCAAGAAATCGCTCGGTCAGCATTTCCTCTTCGATCCGGTTGTAGTTTCCCAAATCATTGATGCTCTTGGTCCCCGGCCGGGAGAGACGATTCTTGAAATCGGACCCGGCGAAGGTGTCCTGACTTTACCGCTGGTCAATTCCGGGGCGAATATCATCGCTGTCGAACTCGACCGAAGACTGGCCCCCAAACTGGAAAAGCATTTCGAAGCGCACGACAATTTCCGGGTGATCGAAGCCGATATTTTATCGATTGATCCACGCGAAGTCGGTCTTGATAAATTTTCCATGATCGGCAACCTGCCCTATAACATCACTACCCCCATCATGGATTGGCTTTTGGCCAACCATAATGTTATCGACCGAGCCGTTTTGATGATGCAGAAGGAAGTGGCTCTGCGGGTAAGTTCGCCGCCGGGAAAAAGATCACGCTCGACTATATCCGTTTTAACTTCGCTTTTTTATGATGGCGAGGCGGTTGTTGATGTTCCACCCGAGGCGTTCCGGCCGCCGCCCAAAGTCGATTCGGCCGTCGTTCGTTTCGTCCGCCATGATCGCAATTACGATATCGGCGATCTGGCCCGTTTTGAAAAATTCGTCCGCTTCTGTTTTGCCGGTAAACGCAAGAATTTACTGAACAATCTCAATTCCGCCTATCCGCTACCGCGTGAGGATCTGGATAGAATTATTGGTGATATTTGCGGTAATCCCAAAATCCGCGCCGAACAACTGGAACTGGAAACGTTTATAGATCTATCCCGGGTGATATTCGAGTGCCTGTAATTTACATAATTGATTTAACGCAATTCACCTCGCACCGCGTACCTTCTGTGACAGAATATCAAACTCTCCTTGGCGGGCATTTATATAAATCGTAATTAATTCTCAATTCTCACTGGGAGTAATAGTCATGTCAGAAAGAATGTTGCTGATTAATTTCAAGTTCAATGTCTCAAGAGGTGAATACGAACAGGCGGCCGCGTCACTGGCCGGCGCTTTTGCCGAAGTGCCCGGCCTGCGCTGGAAAATTTGGACG
>JAAEQF010000435.1 GCA_024231695.1 FCB group bacterium | reverse complement strand
TTTCACAAACCCTGAGGGCAATAATCATTGTATTGAGCATAATATCGATGTTGGTTCAGGAATAAAGATTCCATAAGGAAGCAAAAAAAAGGACCGCACAACAGCATTCAGACCGACAGCCCCCGCCACCCGTTTCTCGCACTGGAGTCTGCGGCTGATGCAGGCAATCACCACGGCAGAATGAATTAACCCCAGTGTTGCATAAAAAAGATGGAAAAATAAAGACGAAGTCTTTTATCCGTGGATCTCAATCGGTGCGGCCCCTCCATCGGTGGAATTAACAAATGGTGAATTCAAGGATTGGGTCGATTTGAGTTCCATCTTTTTTACCCAAGGGAAAGCCTGAGTCGCCCAGCGCCCGCGTTATCAAGGGTTTGCGGTAACCATACTACAGCTTCACCCTTGGTAAAATGAAAATCGGACGACCTTGGTGTATAGTGTTTTTAACCCAAAAACATTAACGCCAAAAAAAAGGAGGCCGTCCGATGAAACAAAAAATAGCATACCTGGCCATGGATTTACACGTAAAAACGTTTACATTGGGTAAAATGGATGAACATGGTTCCTTCAAAGGATCTATTGAGTTGCCTACATCTGAGAACCACATCATCGATGCTATCCAATCAGTAAAATCAAAAAGAAAATATCTTACTATCGAGCAAGGCCCCTTAACCTATTGGGCAGCTCAGGTGGCCAACCCATACGTTGACCAGGTAATCGCTTGCGACCCAAGAGCTAATGCCTTGATTTTTAAAAATCCCTATAAAAAAGATAAAGTTGACACAAAAAATTTATGCCGCTTACTCCGAATGGACGAATTGCATCATGTTTATCAGCCACAAAGTGATGATCGTGCCCTCTTCAAGGCAGCTGCATTGCATTATATCGATTTGCGCAACCAACTGACCAGATTTAAACAAAAAATCAAGGCCATGTACCGCCACTGGGGTATCATTAGCGTCTTTACCGATTCGGTCTACAGTCAATCCAGGCGCGACCATTTTCTTGAACAGATAAAAGGCTTAAGCATACGCAATCAACTGCTTCGCCTCTATCACCTCATGGATCAGACCAAACTTATGCAACAATATGCGCTGAAATCACTCAAAGACCTTGGACGCAATTATCCGGAGATACAACAGTTTATAAAAATACCGGGCATTGCCGACATCAATGCGCATCTTTTTGATGCTTTTATCCAAACGCCCCATCGGTTTACCAAAACAAGTCAGCTGTGGAAGTACTGTCGATTATCCATCACCGATCGCAGCAGCGATGGGAAACCTTTGGGCTATCAACGCCTTGACAGAAACGGCATTGGTGAACTCAAAGCCTTGAGCTATCGGGCCTTTGTGTCCGCGATGAAAGGTGACAATGAAGTCAAACGATTTTATCATCAATCATTACAACGAACCCATTGCCGTAAGCACGCCCGTTTGAATACACAGCGAAAAATTCTGGCGGCGATGTACACAATCTGGAAAAAAGGAGTTGCCTATCGGCCCGAATTGTTTGCCGGATCCGCATAAATAGGGCATCTGCTTAATGATAAGATGGTCCTATTGCTGACTGAAGTACGCAGCTCAGTACGGCGGATCGGGTTGCCGGGAAAGTCTCAGCAAGGCATTTAGCCTCTTAAAGGCTCACCCCTTGGATAGGCACCCGGCCTTTAAACCCAATATGACTATAGTCTTTCAGGTCATCGGAAAAGACTCATATGTGTGAATGGGAAGAACAAGACCCGTACTGTCATGTTGATTCGATCACCTGACTGGGGAAACGAACTTAAATTGTCAGCAATATGTACTTGTTATCAAAGAGCAAAGGAGCCAGGGTCGTCCTGTGAAATAAAAACCGTCTATTTTACAGTATAGGATTTTTACGTCTTGATTTCACTTTTCATGTATGATGCCTTGTTGGAGCTGAGCGGAAATCCCGCTGTCTTTTAGCGGGACCGCTGAACGATTCAGACTTTTGCAACAATGGGGTATAGAGAAAGTGATCGAGGATCTGTGTTTTATCATGATCAGAAAGACTAAAAGATCCTTCGGTTTTGCTTTGCAAAAAGAGAGGACACCTTGAGGATTTGCAGCGAAAGGATTATGCAGGATATAAACATCACACTCGTTCAGACCGAATTGTTCTGGGAGGATATTCCGGCAAACCTGGCATTGTTCGATACGTACCTCGAATCGGTTCCGGATGATACGGACCTGGTGGTGCTGCCGGAAATGTTCACCACCGGATTCAGCATGAATGCTTCGGCGCTGGCCCAGAAGATGGACGGGCCGGCCGTGGAATGGATGCATGAGGCATCACGGCTGAAACAGGTGGATATTACGGGCAGCATGGTCATTGAAGAGGGCGGCGACTACCTGAACCGGATGATATGGGTCCGTCCGGGTGGTGAATTGCGTTATTATGACAAACGGCATCTGTTTCGAATGGCCGGCGAGGAGAAGGTATACCACGCCGGCAACGAACATCTGACCGTTGACTTGCGGGGATGGAAAATCCGGCCGTTTGTATGCTATGACCTTCGCTTTCCGGTCTGGACGCGAAACATCGACAATGCGTACGACGCGGCCGTTTTTGTCGCCAACTGGCCGGCGCAGCGATCCGCCCACTGGCGAACGCTCCTGGCGGCCCGGGCCATTGAAAACCAGTCATACGTCATCGGTGTGAACCGGGTGGGAGCAGACGGGGACGGCCGTGCCTTTAAGGGGGATTCATCCGTTTTCGACCCGGTCGGCGGGGCGGTGGTTGAAATGGGAAACGTATCCGATACCCGGACCGTTCTGCTTTCTGCAGAAGTAATGAAGACGTACCGGGAATCCTTCCCTGCCTGGATGGACGCGGATCGGGACCTGGTGGATTGGGGCAGGCTGGAGAACAGCTGATAAGTTTAAAGTGTCAAAAAACGAAAGTCACATGACAACCCTTTCAGGAATGATCGACATGACCTGACCACTACGAATGATGATATCTGTAATTCCGTTTGGACGGGGATATTCTCACTCTGTATCAACATTTTCCAGTACATCTCCCCTCCTCATGTATCGTTATGTAATCACCTCGTCTGCAACACCTTCGCTGACAACAACATAAAGGACGAACAGGGTGTTAAAAACATTAATGCATCTCGGCCTCTGGGAAACTCACAATCACGATCCGCCGGTACGGAACCCCACACATATCCCCGAACTGACCTACGATGACGACTATTCTCAGATAACCGCCATTGATTATTGGCTCCAATAGGTTTTAAAATGTCTTGATGGCCTGACGGACTTCCTCAGTCAAATTTCACTGAAAAC
>JAAEQF010000434.1 GCA_024231695.1 FCB group bacterium | reverse complement strand
CCCCAAAACCCCAAAACCCCTTGAGAGGTATATAAGCTTTATTGACCGAATAAAATTTGGCAATTATCCTGAATTTCGATGACATCATAATGCAACACGACTTGTGTCCCTTGAATCAAAGTTTGGCTACTACAGGTGTCCCTCCTTATTGGGCATACTAGCGAATTCATTCGGCCTATGCCTGGGCAGCGTTGGCGTCGCTGACTGTCTTGACGATGACGGCGAACTCAGGCTTGAGTGAGGCACCACCGACGAGGAAGCCATCGATGTCGGGCTGAGCGATCAATTCGGCGCAGTTGCCAGCATTGGCAGAGCCACCGTATTGAATTCTTGTCTAGGCAGCGACTTCAGCACTGACATTGTCGTTGAGCCATGATCTGATGTAGGCATGGGCATCTTGGGCGATCTGGGGAGTGGCTGTCTTGCCAGTTCCGATAGCCCAGACAGGTTCGTAAGCGATGACGATGGTGCTCCACTGGTTGACAGAGCTCTTGATGGCATCGAGCTGCTGCTTGAGGACATCATTGGTCTGACCGGCTTCTCTCTGCTCAAGAGTCTCGCCACAGCAGAAGATTGACTT
>JAAEQF010000433.1 GCA_024231695.1 FCB group bacterium | reverse complement strand
ATCGCCAACACCGCCTGCCCGAACTTCGGCTACGAATACTCAGTGCGGCGGATAAAGCCCGAAGAGTGCGAGGGTCTCGACCTGAGCCATTGTGTCATAGCGGGAAATGGGGGTGAGCCGGTCCTTGAGCAAACACTGGAAGCGTTCAGCAAGAAGTTCGGGCCCTACGGGTTTCGACCGCAGACCTTCATGCCATGCTATGGTATGGCCGAGTCCGTGCTCTTCGTGGGCGGGTTGAAACCGATGTCCCAACCTCCTAAGGTGCTCACTCTAAGCGCAACGGACTTGGAGACGCACATCGTCCGCGTCTTGGCCGATAACGAGCCCGGCGGGCGCAAGGTCGTCAGCTGCGGAAAGCCGGGATCCGGGCACCAGGTCATCACCGTAGATCCCGACACGCTCACCCCGTCCAATCCCAACCAGGTTGGCGAGCTGTGGGTGCAAGGCCCCAGTGTGCCTAGCGGCTACTGGGGGCTGCCCGAGGAATCTGCAGCCACCTTTGAGGGGCGTCTCGCCGATACGGTTGAGGGCTCCTTTCTCCGCACCGGGGATCTGGGCTTCCTTGCTGAGGGCGAGATCTACGTGACCGGTCGCTTGAAGGACCTGATTATCATCGCCGGACGAAACCACTACCCGAGTGACATCGAACTCACTGTGCAGCGATCTGGCGCTCCGGTTCGCATGGGGGCCTGCGTGGCCATCTCGGAAACTGTCAACGGTGCCGAAGAGCTTGTTATTATTGCGGAGGTGGATGACCGCCAGTTTCCTGCCGAGGCGCAGTCCGAGAACCAGGGAGCGAAATCTCTAGATGAGTTCTGGGCCTCGGCCGTAAAGACTGTCCGGGGTGCCGTCTCCAAGGGACATGGCCTGGCGGTGCGATCCGTGGTGTTCTTGGAGCCTCGGAGTCTCGAGAAGACCTCCAGCGGCAAGCCGCGGCGGCGGCACTACCAGAAACTCTTCCTCAGGGGTGATCTCGCGGTGCTTCATGAGAACCGGTCACCCCAGACCGTCTGACCAGACATAGCTATGCTATACCGATAATCGATTGGTTAGCCAGTTTTTATACAAACATATTATAAATGGTTCAGTTTTTAGAAGGCCATATCAATATCGGATAATTGGTTCTCTTTAGCCGTTGGTTTTTCTTCTTTATAAATACATGAGTACCAAACGAAAATTGGAGCAAAACCTCTTTATTTTGTGGGTCTATGTATATCGGCGCTACAATCAAACCTTGTTTGTCTTTTTATTAAATATTATTCTTTCATATATTATAAAATTTTATTATTAAAAATAGACAGACAGCATGCCATCATTGAAGAAGAATAGTTAATTGTTTTTATTATTTTTAAATTAACTGATGAGAGGTCTTTTTTACTAATCTAACGGGGAGGAGTTCAGTACCATGAAGAAAAAAATTATGAAAAAATTAAATTATTTCATCATATTTTTAGTCCTTATCATCCTGGCATCATGCGAATCGCATGATGATAAAGAAGTTCAAGCCTATTTAACAAGTAGTCATGAAGATGCTATTAATATCGT
>JAAEQF010000432.1 GCA_024231695.1 FCB group bacterium | reverse complement strand
GAGATTCCGGTACCGATCATCGACGATCTCCTCGCCGAACCGGACGAGACCCTGGTCCTCAGCCTGACCTCGGTCGACGGCGCGACCGTGCTCGATGGCGAAGCGCTCGGCACGATCGACGACGACGACGAAACCCTGATCGCGATCCACGACGTCGAGATCGCGGAAGGAGACGCCGGTACGACCGATGCATTCTTCACCGTCGCGCTCGCGGCCCCGAGCCACCGCGAGATCCGCGTCGACTACCTGACGGTGCCGGCGACCGCGACCGCCGGCGACGACTACCTGACGACCTCGGGCACCCTGGTGTTCGCGGCCGGCGTCACCGAGCGCACGCTTGCCGTGACGGTCGTCGGCGACGTCATCCTGGAAAGCGACGAGACCTTCCGGGTCGAGCTTTTCAACGCGGTGAACGCAACCATCGCGGACGGCGTCGGCGTCGGCACCATCCTCGATGACGAGGTCTGTGCCGGACCCAACCTGCTCGTCAACCCGGGAGCCGAGGCACGGCCCGAGGACGGCGGGCTTCCGGGTTGGACCATGGTCCTGGGCAGCGACTGGCAGCGGCGGTTCGCACCCCCCGAGCCGGCCGAGGGCCAGGCATCGTTCTTCGCCGGCACCGCCGAGCTCGCTGAGCTCATCCAGGACGTCGAGGTGACGGCCTACGCCGCCCGCATCGCCGCCGGCGACCAGCACTTCGCCTTCGACGGCTGGGTCCGCACCTACGACGAGGTGCCGCCCGACGTCGCCATCATCATCGTCGAGTATCGCGACGCCAGCAACATCGTCGCCCTCGACACCTTCGATTCCGGCGAGATTGCCAATCCCTACGGATGGCACCAGGTCTCCGACGTGCGCGCGGCCCCGGCCGGCACCGGCTGGATCCGGGTGCGGCTCGTCAGTAACCGCTTCACCGAAGGCGACAACGACGGCTACTTCGACGCCCTGTCGCTGCGTTCGCTCCGGGCCCCCACGGTTCAGATCGACGACGTCACGATCTACGAGGGCCACACCGGCCTCAGGGATGCGATCTTCACCGTCGACCTGGCCTGTGCCGTCGAGGACGCCGTGAGCGTCGACTACCTCACCTGCGACGTCACCGCGCTCGCGGACGAGGACTACCTGGAGACCAGCGGCAGCCTGACCTTCCCGGCCAACGAGACCACGCGCACCGTCCCGGTGCCGGTCATCGGCGACCAGGAAGACGAGCCCGATGAAGATTTCCTCGTCGAGCTCAGTAACCTGAGCACCGCGGGCGATCCCGTGCTTCTCGATCCGCTCGGCGTCGGCACCATCCTCAACGACGACTTCTGTCCGCGCTCCCACGGCT
>JAAEQF010000431.1 GCA_024231695.1 FCB group bacterium | reverse complement strand
CTCCTTGACAATTTCAACTGGATTTTTGTCCCAGTTCCAAATGTTAACAGCGCCAATCAACAAATCAACATTCGGATTTTCTCGCTCCTTTTCTCGCAGTGTTTTCAACCTGCCGGCGCCGGCGACGTATTGACGATAGCGCTTGCAGATCGCGACATGGCCGCCTTTCTCAAAAAATACGTAACGGAGCCGTCTTTCATAGCCGAATTTCCCAAGCTGTGATTCCCACAGCGGCGAAACGCACAATTTGCCGTCGAACCGTCGGACGTCTATCGCCGCATCGTCAGCGGTTTCCAGGATGGCCATATAACCATCCCGGCCGTCAGTGGCGCCCCAAAACGCCATGCAGATCCCATGCCCGCCGTAAGTGATTAACCGACGAGGTTTTATAGTTTTATCGTCAACCGGATAGGATATCCCCTCATTCATCGGGATGACCAGATGCGTTCCGGCTTCACTGACAAACGGCTGGGGATACTGGATCGGCTGATTCAACTCACCGGCGCCCTGTATCCTCACAATTATTTCCGGCCGGGACTTCTCCAACTCAATTTCAACGCCGCAGCGCATTTGGCCGCCAGCCTGAAACCAGTCAAATATTAGATTCTGGTCATTTTTCTTTTTAACTGAAGTAAGAATGACATTTTGAACCGGCGCTTTTTGACGCCGTGTTTGGTTCGTTCTTTTATCGAACACCTCCCATGTGGCGTTGTCGGTGTTAAACTTAACTTTCAGCCAACGACTGCTCAGACTTATTGTCGCAGGCAAATTTTGCGGCGCTATATCTTTTACGATTCCGTCTTGAAGAAATTCCAGATCATTCCTTGTATTGTCATTTACAACTGCCTCGGCGGTAATCGTCGCCGGGCAAATACAAAGGACGCATAAAATAGCCGTTTTCATAATAAACGTCATTACTTTCACCTTCTTTTCTTATTATTAACTGAACTTTTGCAAAATTAAGGTAAATCTAATTGTATCTTGATACGCTCAAAACTCAATCCCTCCAATTCGATTTGATCGACTACCCAGGAGATGGTGTCGCTGAGAGTTTCACGCATTACTGCCATGCAAGACTGCCCGATAGTCGTCAGGCGTTCGCGAGCCCATTCACACACACGGTTCTGTTGCATTTGAGACATCAATACGCTATACGCCAGAAACACCATATACATGTGTCGGGTCTGACCCAGGCCGTTTCTGAGCTGACAGTCGCCCATGCCCAAATACTGCTTGCCGTCTCGATGAAAGCACTCTGTGCCTTGCCAGCGGCAGCGATAAACTTTCAGCATACGTATCGCTTCCCAGTGACATCGATTACAAACGAGGATCTTTCTAGGATCCGTATCTTTCTTTTTCTTCCAGAGAATCAGGATGCGTACTTTGTGATCCACACCGGGAATCTTGACGCTTTTAGTGAAATAGTATTGGCGCTGACCGCCGATCATAATCAGCTTACGGGCGTCTGGTTCGATTGTCCGAGCCAGTTCTTCAGCTTTAATCTCCTGTCCTTGAAAGATAATCTTGCGGTTGAGCTTCAAGTCCCCGACATAATTACGCTGGTGAAAGTTGATGTGATTGAGATTGTCTTTGTGGGTAAACCAACTGTCAAAAGTAAAGTCTCCCGGAATCTCATTGGCAATGACCCAATCAACCTGATTACGGAACAGAACATTGTGGTCCAGAAATTCTATCTCTTTTTTCTGGCACTCCTCTTTCTTGACGAAGCGGTAGAACTCCAGCGGGTATTGCTTGCCGGAATTGCAGACATAATTGACTATCAGATAATCGTGGGCTATTTTGCTGCGGGATTCGGCATGGTCCCAGAAGTAGCCTACATCTTCTATATGCTTGCCGCTATGGTCGATCAAAACGTTATCTATGGCAATGACTCCAGATTTACTGTAGCGAGTTTTAGGGTCTTGCTGAAGCCATTCCAGCCGATCTGTATTGAGGGATTCGGCGTCCCAATCGACTTCAGTGACAAAGCGATTCAAACAAGATTGGTCGGTTGTAAAGGCAAATTCCCGGTTTATCGCCGAAACGTTCTTTTTTCGGGCAATGAGCAACCCGGTGAGATATTCAGCAAAATGGCGTCGCTCTGGCTCATTCTGGAAATGATCGCCGAACTGATCCAACGCTTGCTGGACGACGGTAGGGTATTGTATGATAGCTGGCATCCAAAAATCCTCAATATGAGTTTTTCGGGGTGTCCTGCTATCAATATTTATCGGTATATAGCCCATTTTCACCTAAATTATTTAAAAGGGGGTATCCACTTGACTCAGGTAACCCCTATATCTTGTGGTTCTTTGATTTACGGCCTCTTGTGTGCTTGAGCATTGACTTATACGGTGCAGG
>JAAEQF010000430.1 GCA_024231695.1 FCB group bacterium | reverse complement strand
TTTTTTGCTTGCGCACTCGCGGTATGTTCAAATCGTGCTCACGAAGGAATTTGCGCAAATCACTATTTTCCTTTAGTAGGTTCTTGTAGGCGGCTTCCAGAACTCTATGCTCATCCTGCAACACCTCGTAATCTGATCTTAGCACAACGTGCTCTGCTTGCATCCGCTCGTTGTCTGCTTGTAGTTCATCGATGCGTTTGTCTGAATTCGCCTTGTCTTTTTCAAGTTCATCGATGCGTTTGTCTGAATTCGCCTTGTCTGCTTCCAGATCGTCTATGCGTTTACTTGAATCTGCCTTGTCTGTTTCCAGTTCGTCTATGCGCTCGCTCAGTCGGTCATTTTCGGCACTCACCGCGCTAATGATGTCGGTCAGTTCGTCCACACGGTTACGCCGTGCTGATGATGTCCACACGAGAAAGCTGACCACCGCACCGGATGCGACGCTGAAAACACTAACCACGGTCGCGATAAGTTCAAGACTCATATCTCTAAACTACCACCCGCCGCATACGTGGCGTTGAGGTGTTTCAAAAAGTCGTTGAACTTGAACACCTGGTATTTCCCGGTATACAGCGCCTTGATCTCTGCGACGCTTAACGATG
>JAAEQF010000429.1 GCA_024231695.1 FCB group bacterium | reverse complement strand
TCGCCGACCCGCTCGCCGCCCTCACCGCCGATGCCGCGCTCGACGTCACCCTCGGCGCCCGGGGACCCGTGACCGTCGTCCTCGGCACCCTCACCGATCTTTCCCTCGACAACGTCCGCGAACGACTCGAAGAGGCCCTGCGCGCCGCCGACGGCAGTACCGAGTTCACCGCCGCCCGCGTCATACGGGTCGACGACCAGCTGCTGATCCTCTCGGGAAACGACGGCGATACCGTCACCGTGGCCGCTGCCGCCGCCAATCCCGCCACCGTCGCCGAGCTCATGCTCGACGCCGCCGGCGGCGCCGTCCTCACCGAGGGACTGATCAACGGCGAGCTCCGCCTGACCAGGACGCCGGCCTTCGACCTGACCATGACCGCCGTCCCCGGTCCCGGCACCGATACCCGACGCGTCACCCTCGCCACCTTTCCCCAAACCCTGGACGAGGCCCGATCGGCCGTCGAGAATGGCATACAGCGCGTCGGCGTCGCCGTCAGCAGTCCCGCGTTCACCGGCGCCGTCGTACGCGTCGTCGACGATCGCCTGCTGGTCACCCCCGGCGCCGGCAACGTCACCGTCGATCCCTTCGCCGAAACCGGGATCGGCCCGGATACCGCCGCCGAGCTCAAGCTCGCCGCCGCCGACAGTCTGGCCGCCGACGGTCTGCTCTCCGGCGACCTCTCCGCCTTCACCGGGCTCAGCTTCGTTACCTACGAGATCCAGGTCACCATCGGCGGTGCCGGTCCCTATACCCGGCAGCTGTCCTCGGGCCCCGGCGATCTCCCCGCCGCCGCCGTCGTACTGCAGGCCGCCATCCGCGACAACGCCGTCGAAGACACCTTCCGCAATGCCACCGTCACCGCCAACCTCACCCTCGGCCGGCTGCTGATCACCCCCGGCAACCCGCGCGACGCCGTCGCCTTCGCCGCCACGCCCGCCGACGCCGACACCGCCGCCAACCTCGGACTGGACAACCTCATGCCCGCCGGCGGTCTCCTCGGCGGCGTGCCCAATTCGTTCGCCACCCTCGACCTCGAGATCACCCTCGGCCCCGACGTCCGGACGCTGGAGATGACCGCGCCGCCCCAGACCCTGGACGAGGCCGCGACCTTGCTGCAGCAGGCGATTCGCGACGCCGACCCCGCCCACCCCTCGTTCTCAGGCGCCCGGGTCCGCGTCGTCGACGATCGCCTCCTGGTCACCTCCGGCGACGCCGGGGAAAGCGTCGCCTTCACCGTTCCCACCTCCCCCGTCAGCCGGCTCAAGCTCGACGCCCCCAGCGCCGTCGTCGCCGGCGACGATGCCCTTCTCTCCGGCAATCTCGAAGCATTCCCCGCCTTTCCCGCCGGACCCGCCGTCGACGTCCGGATCGGGGACGAGGGTCCGAATACCGCCGTGTTGGCGACGACGCCCACCACCCTGGCCGAGGCCCGCGACAGCCTCGAGGCCGCGATTCGCGCCGCCCGCAGCAGTCCCAGCTTCCACAACGCCCGGGTCGAGATCGCCGGCGATCGCCTCGTCGTCGTCCCCGGACTCCCCGAAGAAGTGACCATCACCGCCACCGTCGACGACGCCACCACCGTCGACGATCTCGGCTTCGTGAGCGGCGTGCGCCGCGTCGGCGCGCTCCTCTCCGGCCGCCTCGGCGCCACCGTCCACTTCACCGACGACGCGCCGCAGATAATCGCCCGGATGTTCCCCGGTCCCACGGAGCTGACCCTCGATCTCGGCGCGCTCCTGCCGTTCGCCGATCTCGCCGCCGTCCGCGACCAGCTCCGGGCGCGGCTGCGCAACGGCCCCGGCGCCGCCTTCCAGAACGCCGAGGTGATCGTGCTCGACGGCGAGGCCCTGCTGATCGTGCCCGGCGAAGACGGCGCCCGGATCGAGCTCGACAACACCCTCAACGATCCCACGACCCTGGCCGATCTCGCCCTCGCCCTCGGCCAGGCCGTGGGCACCCAAGACAACCTCGGACCGCCCATGTCCCTCCTGCGCACCACCGTCTTCGGACGTTTGCACCTCCAGGAGATCGTCCTCGCCTCCGAGGTCCTCTTCACCCAGACCCTCGATGTCGAGCGCCGGCACGTCGGCTGCGTGCGCTTCAGCTACCTGCCGCCCGGCTCCGCGTGCCCGCGGCGCTTCCGCAGCCAACCCGAGCTGGCCGTCGAGCTGGCCGTGCGCACCGCCCTCGAAGCGCGCACCCGGCAGCTCGGGCTCGCCGCC
>JAAEQF010000428.1 GCA_024231695.1 FCB group bacterium | reverse complement strand
GTCGGTTTCCAGTTGTTTGACGACTACAGCAGTGCGATTCTCGGCTGAGGGTTTGTCTTTGGCTTCTCCGGATGGGGTCATCAACAGAGCCACAAAAACCGCAGATAATAGCAGCTTAAATACAATCTGTTTCATTTTTAAATCCTCCATCCAGACTACTTATTATTAACAGCCAATTCACTGTTACCGGTTTTTAATTGGGCCAGTATTTTTTCTACCTGAGATGTTAGGTTGGCCACTTCGGCCTTGAGTTCATTGACCTCTTTCGTTTTCTCCTCCAACTGCAGAATGTACAAAGTCTGTTCTTCTATCTTCTCCAGCATCTGAATCAACAACTCATCCAGTTTGAAGCCGTCATTTGCCTTGACCTCATCGGCTGAGATTACGTTGGGAAGATGTTTGTATGTCGTTACATATTTCTTTAGATCTTCCAGTGACATCAGTTTGTAGTCCGGCTCAAAGACATAATCAGGATGGGTATAGTTAACTCCGTTTTTCTTAACATTGTAGGAGCCTGAGACATTTATATTACCGTTGACATCGAGTTTATATGCCGGTGTGTTTGTGCCGATGCCTACATTGCCACCACCAACAACCATTACGACATCTTCGGGTGAAATTGCGTTGATACTTAGTTTATATCCAGTCGCCTGCTCAATCTGATTACCGTCAATCAGAAGACAAGCGCCTGATCCATCTCCATCAGCATCGCCGACAACCAAAGGAGCTTCTCTATTAACGAAATGATCAGAATTAGCAATTGACATACCGCTTTCTACATGCAACGGACCATTTGGACTAGTGATGCCAATGCCGACATTACCGGAAGCTCGATACACATCACCTCCACTGATAGTCCAGTCTCCGTCATCACCGGCGGCAATCCCGGTCAGGTTGGAGCCATCACCGTAGTAGGTTGTGGCGGTAACGTCACCATCAACCTGGACCTTGCCGTCAAAGTAACCGGCCCAGTAACTGCCGGACCCGGCCTCACCGTAAACGCCGGCATCACCGGTAGCAAGATATCCTTTAGTACCCGTAGAATTATTTCCTTCGACTCCTGTACAAGTTTCACCGGAAACGACCCCGAGTACTCCATGGAAACCAGTACCGAGATACCCCATAGTATTGGGTGCTGCCGTCGGACCGGAACCAATAACTCCACCGCCCAAGGCTCCGAGCTGGCCTGAGGTTCCAATACTGCCATTCTCTCCATAAACCCCAAGATTCGGGCCGCCTATATATCCAAAGTGGTCATCCGCAGCACTCCTACCATAAACCGCAAAATCATCAGCTGTCTCGGCATGGCCGAAGACACCGACGCTGTCGCCGCCGATGTAACCGGAATTGTCACTGCGTTGGTTCACACCCTTGACACTGACAGCACTAGGATCACCACTCGATGTAATTTGGCCATAGACGCCAAAATCTTCGCCACCCAGTACTCCTGCATGCTCACCCTCACCCGTACCCCCAACGACACCATAATAGCCTGATCCCAGAAAGCCATAGGTACCAGTACTATTCTCGGCATAAACGGCGTATCGGTATCCAGAGGCATAACCCCAGATACCGGCGTCTTCGGTGGCAAGGTAGGCTGCGGTGGTGTCATTCCCTTTCGCATCATCATTAGTAATCCTTACCTGACCATCCGGATAGGAATCGGTCACCTCCCACGGGATACTGACCGTGCTCGCCACATGCGAGTATGGTACCGACATCAGCCTTGTACGAGGCTGGATCTCAAGGTCAGCGCCAACCGCTATGCCAAGAAAGCGATCATTATCGTTGAAAACGCTGTCATCAATCGGATTGACTGACCCCAGGTGAATATTGAACAAACCACCGGCAACCGATACCGTCGGTTGTGTTTCCGTCCATTTCGGGTTGCCGCCGGTTGAATCGTCATAAATGGTGAAGGTCATCTCCACCGTGGTCGTGACCGGATCACCCAGATCATCGGTTAATTGCCCCTGATAGTTTATCAAACCCGGCACTTCGGCCATAGCTGCGGAAGCTATCAGCGCCACGGCTGTTACCAATAGAACGATGACGGAATTTTTCATGGATTTCTCCTGAAGAAATGCCCCAAAATATTAATAACGATTTTTGATTACCTGATTGGTGTAGTATTTCGCTTCCTGTGCTCTTACAGAAATACTGATGGTATTTACGGATGTCTATCGAAGAAGTCGCACTCGTATAACTATTCTAATATACAAACAGGCTCAAAAATGTCAAGTATTAAGTGAGTTGTATGCAAACCCGCCGATGATCGCATAAAAAAAACGCCCGGGTTTATCAACTCGGGCGTTGTTATTATGCTCTTCTGATGGTCGTCATTCAACACATCCGCAGAGAGGCGTCGGGCCGGATTTGAACACATAGTTGATCAGAAAAACCGCGTCGCCGACATTGAGAGCACAGTCGGCATTGGCATCACCTTCGTCAAGGCAGGTAGGCGCATCGCCGCCTTTGAAAACGTAGTTGATCATCCATACGGCATCACCGACATTGATGGCTGCGTCATCGTTGGCGTCACCGGGAAGATTACAGCAGGATTTAGGATCCAGTATCTGCCAGAATCCGTGCCCGAGACCATAATTATCCGATGCGCCGCTTCCAGTGGCCGTCTGACCGACAGTTCCGCTGAGCTCATAGGTTTCCGACATACCACTCATCTCGCCGCCCGCAGCCATCACCCACCAATTGATCTGTTCCCCGGTGCGTTTGGTTTCGGTTACCGGCTCATTTTCAACCACCGGTTCGACAGCGTCGGTTTCCAGTTGTTTGACGACTAC
>JAAEQF010000427.1 GCA_024231695.1 FCB group bacterium | reverse complement strand
CTTTTTGGACCCTTACAAGGGGAAATGTGCCTTGTTCACTTAGCGATTTTACCCCAAAAAATCGAAAATGGCCAACCAGTCCCGGCACAACACTGACCAGCCCCGGCACAACACTGACCAGTCCCGGTACAACACTGACCAGTCCCGGCACAACGCTGACCACTCCCGGCACAACACTGACCAGTCCTGGCACAACACTGACCAGTCCCGACACAACACTGAGCAGTCCCGGCACAACACTGACCAGTCCCGGCACAACACTGATCAGTCCCGGCACAACACTGACCAGTCCCGGCACAACACTAACCAGGGGGGTGCTCGGCGATGGGGAAAAGGCGTAGTCCGTGTACGCAAGCGCTCACCAGCGGTTTGTTAGCTTCGCCTTTCCATCCGGCAGGAGTCTGCCAGCAGTTGGCAAGACAAAGTTGCGCGTGTGCTATGCGGCATATGCATCCGTACCACATTGCTGGGGTATTTTAAGAAGTGGGATTTTCTGGTTGGCCTGCGAAAGACACGCCAGCACGTCTCCGAAGTATTGTTGCGGCCAGAAGAAGCAAGGCAGGCCGGTGCCGGGTGCGCAGGCCGCGGGTGCCAGACGAAGCCAGGAGAGACGTGTCCAAGCAGCCAAAGCGCAGGGCAAAAAGTTGACCCAAACAACACTGACCGGTCCCGGCACAACACTGACCAGAGCCGAGCAGATTTGGGGGCATTGATTCAGTCAGAGTGTTGGCAAGTGGGGCGGCGAAGGCCATTTGTGACG
>JAAEQF010000426.1 GCA_024231695.1 FCB group bacterium | reverse complement strand
ACTCGTTTCCGTTATCAAGCCAGCCGCGCACTTTCCCTGCGATTGGTCGTGCAGTACAATGATTCACGGGAAATGGTCAATTATGCTTCCGGCGAAACCTGGCATGATAAAGCGTGGGATATCGACCCGATGATCACCTACCGTATAAGTTCCTTCTCGGTGTTCTATGTTGGCTCCACCAGCGATTACTACAAAGTTGCGGCCGGAGATTTGACCGGTGATGGTGCACCCAACAGCACCAAAATGAAACTGGATTCGCGGCAGTTTTTTATGAAACTGCAATATCTGTTCCAAACCTGATCGCGGTATAAATCGCGAAAGATTTGGGGGCGAATTAAATCGCCGGGGCAATTTCTTGCCCCGGTGATTTTTTTGGGCGTGATACGATCATATTGAAAAGTTGCTTCATTCGGTCATAGGCGATATATTGTTATCACTCATAACTCCAAAAGCCTTTTTAAGCTAATGAACAGCGGAGAGCCATATGCCGGGATCAGCTAATCTGTCCAGACCACGTATCCTCGAAAGCGAACGCCTCTTTATAACCCCACCGACGCTTGATGACCTGGAAACAAATTTCCGCTGGGATAACGATCATCAGCTTTCCCTTCTGGATGGTGGGCGCTTTCAGCCCAGAACGAGAGATGAGGTCAGGGAAAAACTGGTAAAAAAGATGGCCAGTACGTCGTTTTTACATTTCAGTATAATTCTTAAAAGCTCCGGCAAGCATATCGGCAATGCCGTCGTCTTTGAAATATCCGACCATGATCGGCGCTGCCGCTGGGGTATCAGATTGGGACCGGAATATAATCGCCAAGGTTACGGCAGTGAAACGGCTCGCCTGATATTTCATTATGTATTTGAAAATCTGAATATGCGCCGGCTGGTTTCCGGGGCTAACGGCAGGAATACAGTTTCAATGCAATTTCATGACAGTCTGGGGTTTGTGCTTGAAGGGCGGTTGCGAGATCATCGGTTGATCGAGGGGGAAACATTTGATGAACTGGTTTACGGTCTTATGCGCGAGGATTACGAACGGTTGTACAAGTAATATATTTTTTAAATTTGCCAAAAAATATCGGTCTCCGTGTCGCGTTTTTGCCCGGCTGAGGTGTCTCCTTATACAGAAACCATAATTCAAGGAGATTAGAGATGAGACGGAAAATAGTATCAGTGGTGCTACCCGTATTAAGCATTCTCCTGCTTCTCACCTGTGTTTCCTGTCTGGAGCGAACCGAAGAGATTTCCATCGCCGAGGATGGCTCGGCGACTATCCAGATAGATCTGTCCGGCCCGAAAGATACTTTCGGCCAGTTGATGGCTTACCCCTCCGAACCGGAATGGACTATACTGGAAGCCGATTCGGTCAGCCGTGAGGATCAGACAAGAATCAAGGCTGAGAAAACCGTGGCCTATGGCGAACCGTGGCCGCATACTTTTGCCCGCCCGGATGAGCCAAACGGTGGTGTCCATCTGCAGTTTCCATCGGAGGTAAAATACTGGACCGAAGGGAACCGTACCTATTATGAATTCAAACGGGTCTATCGGCAGCGGCCGTTCCGCGGTATCAACCTGACCAAACATCCCTTTTGGGATCAGGACTTGGAGAACCGCGTTTTGGAAAAAGGTATATTCGAAGCCAGCGAACAGGACCGTGAGGATTATCTGGAGCAGTTTGTCACTGCCTATGTTTATCTAAACTGGCGCTTTCTATGGGAAACACTGGGAACCATGACGCATGCGGGCGATATTACTCTGGCGCAGAAAGCAAAGATCGAAACCCGAGCCAGCGGTTATCTGGAAAGCACCATCACGCCGGTGCGGATACTGGGTATTCTGGGCAAGGATGATGATTCGATGGATACGGCTCTTGATAATCTCAAACGCGAATTGCATGATTCTTTTGCCCATATTTTCAAAGAAGTCGTCGCTTCCGATAATCAGGTGTTAACGCAGAAATATATGGGACTTTTTAAGACGGCTGTGCTGGAATATGAGATTACTGAAGTTCTGGGGCCGCACACATTCTTGATCAATCTGGCCATGCCGGGAATAGTAATCGAAACCAATGGTCTGGTCGATCCCGAAGAGCCGGGAAAAATCGAATGGTGCTTTATGGGAGAGGACCTTTATGACACGGATTTTGCTCTGCGAGCCCTGTCCGTTGTCGAACATTAGGCCGGTGAATCGACCTTGAGTGATACCGTTTCAAAAATTGTCCGCGAACTGTCGGAGCGAGTGTTTGGTCTGATAAACCGGATTATCGGTGATAGGGATGAAGCCCTGGATTTGACGCAGGAAGTATTCGTCAAGGTTCTGCTGAATAATAACCGGGAAAGCCGGATTGAACATCTGCAGCCATATATATTCCGGACGGCATTCAATCGAGCGCTCAATGCCGGAAGAAATCGGAAACGCCGCCGGGCCGGGGAAGAGCTTCTAAAGGCCGAGACTCCGGATACGTTTCCGTCTCAGCCCGACCAACTTTATGAGTCGTCGCAAAAATCGGTGCTTCTTAAAAACGCCCTGGATACACTGGCCGACCGCCAGAAACAGGCTCTGACTTTGCGTTTTTACGCCCAGATGTCGCTTTCAGAAATAGCCGAGGCGATGATGATATCCGAAGGATCGGTCAGAGTGCATATTGCCCGGGGACTTCAAAACTTGAAAAAAGAGCTTTTGCCGCTGATGCGGGAGGAGAAATTATGAGTTGTCCCGAATATAAAGATAAAATTTCCCTCCTTGCTCTGGGGGAACTGCCTTCAGATGAAAAAGAGGAAGTCGAAAACCATTTACAGGCCTGCTCTGCCTGCCGGGATGAATTCGAAAGTCTAATCGCTGTGGTCGGCATGTATGATGACAGCGCTGTCGATACTCTGGAACCGATAGACAAACTGCAATTAGAAAATAATATCTTACGTCAGTTGATCGAGGCCCGCAGTAAGGTGAATAATCCTTTCCGGTTATCCGGACCCTGGGTGGCTTTGACCCGGCTGGCAGCGGCTCTGCTTATTTTCTTCGCCGGCTTCGCCGCGCAGTTTTTAGTGGGACAATTTGAGGGTTCCAAGCAGGCTGGAGTTTCAGGACAGAATAAGACCGTGGCGGTGGCTCCGATTAATAAAGCGCTGGCTTCTGGAATGCGGTTTTCGTCGCAAGGCTTGAAAGCTATCGCCCACGGTAAGGCGGCGGTTGATACAACTCCCTGATCCTTCATTTTGTGACGCTAAAGGTGTCGATCAAAGCGCCGACATTATCGTACACCCGCACGAACAGGCTATCGTGAATTACCGACAGTTTGCAGTACTCGTATGATTTGATATATAACTGACTACAGGGATGAGTTCGCGCCTGATCCCTAAGCGGCGCTCCGCTGCCGCCGATCGGGCGGCGGAGTGTAGAGCAGTCGCCGACAGAAAAAATAACCTAAGCCTATTGATGCCCAAAGCGTATAAACTTCGACATCTTGCTGATTATTTATCAAATCGTCTAATTCATTGGAGGGGTTCATGAAAAAAAGCATACTTGTGTTTGGGGCTATTTTTGTCATTTGGGTGGCGACATTCGTGTCGGCGCAGACCGAACAGGCCGATTCGAACCAGCCGGAGCCGGTCGTGGCCGAACCAGCCATCAAGGCTTCACTTCTTACGGTGGACGCCAAAATATGTTCGGGCATTGAGGAACGCCAGCCGACAGGAGTGGCCGACCGTTTCGATCCCGGAGTGGAGAAGGTTTTTCTCTGGAGTAAAATCAGCGGCGCGACCGATTCGATCATGATATCTCATGTCTGGCTGTATGAAGGCAAGGAAATGGCTGTCGTCGATCTGCCGGTCAAGAGCGCCTCGTGGCGGGCCTGGAGCAGTAAGAAAATTCTCCCTTCCTGGACGGGCGAATGGGAGGCGCGCGTGGTCGGTCCCGATGGCGTCGTCATGGCTACAACCCGTTTTACAATCGCAGCCGAGCCGCAAGTCGAGGAAAAGGAAACGGAATAATATTTTCCTTCAGACCGAATAGGCTTATCAGCAAACGCCAGACTTGATTTTGATGAATTCATGTAGTCGGAACCGGCGGCCATACCCTGGTTAGCCGGGTTTTCCACAATTTTGTAAAAAATACCCCTTCATTTTAGGGTCAATGATTGCCAGAGTGGGTTCCAGCCCCTATATTGTCGTCCCATGAGTAGATTGCTGGAAGCATTAAACGACAGGCAACGAGCGGCGGTGATCAACACCGAGGGACCGCTTTTGGTGATAGCCGGAGCCGGTTCGGGTAAAACCCGCGTCTTGACTCATCGACTATCCTATATTATATCAGAGGGTCTGGCCCGGCCGTGGGAAGTTCTGGCCGTGACTTTTACCAACAAGGCTGCCGGAGAAATGAAAGAGCGGATTTCGAGTCTTCTGGGCCTTGATGTCAGCCGTATGTGGGTTTCGACCTTTCACAGTTTCTGTGCCCGCTTCCTGCGCATGGAAGCCGAACATCTCGGTTATCCATCCAATTTCACTATCCACGACGACAGCGACAGCAAATCACTGGTCAGTCGTTGTCTCAAGGAACTGGGTATTTCCGGGACACAATTCACACCCGCCTCGGTATTAAGAAAAATATCATCGGCCAAGAACCTGCTCTATGATGCCGAGAAATTCGCCTCCGAGGCGGAAGGGTTCTACGATGAACGAACGGCTCAGGTGTTTACCCTGTACGAACAGAAACTGCGTGCTTCGGCCGCTTTTGATTTTGATGATTTGTTGAGTATGGCCGTCAAGCTCCTGGACGAACATGACACCGTCCGTAACGCCTGGCAAAACCGTTTTCGTTATCTTTTGGTCGATGAGTATCAGGATACCAATCATGCACAGTATAATCTGCTCAAAAAGCTAGTTAACGAGTCCAATAATATCTGTGTGGTCGGCGATGAGGATCAGTCGATTTACGGCTGGCGGGGAGCCGACATTTCCAACATCCTTGGTTTCGAGGAAGACTTTCCGGGGGCAGAAATAGTCAAGCTGGAACAAAATTACCGCAGTACGCAGACTATTTTATCGGCCGCCTCGGCCGTGATCAAAAACAATTCCGCCCGCAAGGATAAGACCCTCTGGACCGAAATCGATGGGGGCGAGAAGATCACTATTGCTCTCAATGAAACGCAAAGCGAGGAAGCCGATTGGGTTATCGACCGCGTTCTGGGTCAGACCGATAATTATTCCTTATCCGATATGGTTATTCTTTATCGGACCAATGCTCAATCGCGTTCATTCGAAGAGTCTTTGCGGCGGCGCAATACGCCGTATCAGATTATCGGCGGCCTTTCGTTTTATCAGCGGAAAGAGATCAAGGATCTGATCGCCTACATGAAACTGGTCTCCAATCCCTGCGACGAAGCCTCATTTGTGCGCATAATCAATTTCCCCAAGAGGGCCTTGGGCGATACCTCGCTGGCCAAACTTACCGAACAGGCCAAGAGGTCCGGGATATCGCTTCTGCAGGCAGCTTCGGAAGCGGCCGGATGCGAGACTCTGGGTCCGCGGGCTCGCAAAGGGTTTGCCCTTTTCGCCGAATTGATTGCGGAACTTAAAAAGCAGGCGGATACTCTGCCGGTGGATGAATTCATCCAGGCCGTAATCGATGAAACCGCTTTGGGCGATGCCCTGGTGGCCGAAGATCCGGTGAGTGGTGAGGCGCGGCTGGAAAACATGCAGGAGTTTATCTCTGCCGCCGCCGAATTTTTCACCAGCAATCCCGAACCGACGCTCGATAATTTTCTGGCCGAAATCACTCTCTATGCCGGTACCGACAGCTATCAGGAGAGCGATGAAAAGCTGACGATGATGACTTTGCACAATGCCAAGGGTCTGGAGTTTGATGCTGTCTTTGTCACCGGTATGGAGGACGGCCTTTTTCCGCTGGCCCGGACTTTCGATGATCCCAATGAACTGGAAGAGGAACGCCGTCTGCTTTACGTCGGAGCCACGCGGGCGCGCAAGCAACTTACCTTGACCATGGCTCATCAACGCCGCCGCTACAACGGCAACGAATCGCCGCCGTCGCGGTTTTTAAAAGAGATTCCGCCCGAGCTGGTTGATAAAATCGACCGCCGAGCCTACAAGTGGGATTTCGGCCCGACTCGTACGACAGGTCCTCGTCGTTCCGCCGGAAAGCCGATACCGGATAAAAAACCGGCGGCTATCGAAGGTGTCTATTATGAATATGAGGATGATCAGGGCGTGCGCCCGGGTCAAACGGTGCTACATCCCAAGTTCGGTCATGGGCGGGTAATAGCGGTCGATGGGATGGGTGAGGATATGCGCGTCGATGTCGATTTCGCCTCGTACGGCCCCAAAAAGCTGGTCGCCAAATACGCCCGCCTGACCGTTATTTCGAAGTAAGCTATAAACTACCTATCTGATAAAGTATTTGATAAACGCCGGCAATATATTAATATATTGCATGTCTTCTAATATGATAAATACTCGTGAAAGCTTTCAGGCAAGGAACCAGATACTTTATCCTATATTGATTCTATTATGGTCGATTCATTTTCTGCCGTTTCTTTGGCCTGACGCTCGGTTGTGGGGAATCAATCATCTTCTGTTCCTTGAACCATACTTCACTATCATTTTTGTTGTTGTCGGAATAATTGGTCTGGTTCTGCTCATCCCATCCATGGGGCGACGGGTGGTCGTATGGTTTGAACGCGTGGCCGGGGCGACGATGGAGTCCGGATGTGAGATACGATGGCTTCTTATTGCCGTGATGTCCATTCCGATATTCTGGTTTTTGCGTATGCCGACTAATTTACTTGGCGATGGTTATACGGTAATAAACAATATCGGCAATGATTTGCCTGTGATTTTCAAATGGTCGGAAATCGGCGCCATCTGGGTCGTTCATTTAGTATCTCAAATCTTACCGTGGGGTGGATTGGAGCAGGGCGAATATGCCTTTGCTATTGTTTCGGTTCTTTCGGGGTCCGTAACGCTATTGGTATTTTTGTTTTTAGCCAACGAGATTGGTCGTACACCGATCGAGCGCTTGTTTGCTGTTTGCATGTTTATCTGTTCCGGATGGATGTTGCTCTTTTTTGGCTATGCCGAAAACTACCCGATCCTCTGGCCGTTCATGACCGGCTATATACTGTTTTCCATACAATACATCAAGGGTAAGAAAAATTTATTGTGGCCGACAGTAATGCTGGCAATTGCTCTGATATTGCATCTTCAGACCTTATTTTTCCTTGTTTCCTATCCGGTATTGCTTTTTTCACGCGGAACGGGAAAGCGATTGTATCGCCGTTATCGATGGTTGATTTGGTCTGGGGCAGGAATCCTTTTGACAGTAGCTATGATTCTGTTTATAAAAAAATACAATCAGCAGCTTGAATTCCAGATGCACTTCCTACCTCTGATTACCGGTCGGCCATTGACTCCAAATTATACCATTTTTTCCTTTCAACATTTGGTGGATATTATAAATGAGTTGAGTCTTCTGATTCCACTCTGGCCGGTTTTGGTTTATTTTGGAGTACAATGCAAAATCAAGGGATCCCTTAATAAGATTAACGGATTTCTGATGGCTTTCGGGCTGGGAGGCCTTTGTTTCCTTTTTATCATTGATCCCCGCATCGGGATGGGTCGTGATTGGGATATGTTTGCCTTGACGGGGTTGGGACCTTTGATTCTGGTATTAAGGCAAATATATTCAGACGGAGACAGGATCAGGAGGTTTATTCCCGCCTTGACAGTTATGAGTTTGATCTTAATTTTGCCCTTTTTCATAACTAATCTGAGTTATTCATCATCGTTGGAATATGTAAAATGGAATTTGCGACTTGATCAGCCGCTGAGTAAAGCGGGAATTGTCATGTTGCAGAACTATTATCTCAATATTGGCAATACGAAAGCCTCTGATAGCCTTGTACAGCGTTCCAACGAATTATTTCCCGATGATAACTGGGACGAATCAGCACTTGCTTTGGCTCAATCCGGCGATTATGTACAGGCGATGGCATTGGTAGAATCCAAGCTCAAAAAAGACCCATATTCTCCGAAGACTTTCAATGTTAGAGGTCAGATATACAATCTTATGGGGCACTACAATAACGCAATTTCGGATATGGAGCAAGCGGTGCGTCTGGCCCCGGATAACCACGTCTTTTTATCTGAGCTGGCCAAGATCTATCAATACGCCGGTCAATATGAGCGCATGATGGAAGCCCTTCGCCGCGCGCAACGATACGATCTCAATTATAATATGATGTTGAGAGGGATGACGATGGGGTTTTATGCCCTCAAACAATATGATTCGGCTTTTGTATATGCCGGTAAATTAGTTCAAATCGAACCGACATACAAAACTGCATATCTGGTCGCCGGGGCTTCCGCAGCGAAGCTGGGGTTGCGGTCTCAAACCATAAAGCTTCTGAATCGTTATTTGGAAATGAATCCGCCCGATGGTCCGGAAAAATCTACCGCTCTCAACCTATTGCAACAAATGCAGTAGGTGTAATCCGAAATCAGTATCCCCAGCGAATAAAAAATGAAACCGGCCAGAGGGGATTCCGGCCGGTTCTCCGATATGGATGCGGTTTCACTTTTTGCATCCGGGTGTTCTTTTAGTCAGCCCAAGGCTGACTGAATCTATACATCTACCGCTTCGCTGTATCAAAGCCGAAACGGGAGACTATGTCAGCACATCAAGTATCAATTTTTTGGATCTTGCGTGTGTTTAGATCCAATTAAAATATACTACAGGATCCCATTTTTGGCAACTCTTTTCAGGGTTTGCGCGGTGACTTTTGTCCACAAACCGGGCTAAAACTACGCCTTCACGAGCTTTTATTAAAAAAGCGGGCATCCTCCAATGGATATCCGCTTGTGACGCTCATGGGAAGATTTTCAGGCTACGGCTGCTTCATGTAAAATAGTGCCCTGTACGCCGATGACGACTTCTTTTATCAGAAGATTTACTCCGGCGGCTTGCATAGCCTCCATGGTGGCGATTTTCAAGCCCGTGCAACAGGGGACTTCCATGACCATAACCGTCACGCCGGTACAGCCGGAGTCCCGGAATACTTCGGTCAGTTTATCTTTGTAATGGGGCAGATTGTCGAGTTTGGGGCAGCCGATCAAAAGGGCTTTGTCTTTCAGGAATTTGCGATGGAAATCGGCGAAGGCAAACGGACAGCAGTCGGCGGCCAGAAGGATTTCCTTGCCTTTGAAAAACGGCGCGGTCGGAGGAACCAGCATGAGTTGTACCGGCCATTGAGTCAGGGTGGACCTGATCTCTCCCGCCGTATCGTTTTCGGAACCGGCGATGGGGGTAGCGAATGATTTCATGGCCGATCCGGGGCAGCCGCCTGATTGGTGATGCGGCATCTGAGGATTACCCAAGGATAAACCGGCCGGTTTCGGAGTCGCGGGTGATTTGGCATCCAGATTTTTCAGATGCACGTTTACGGCCTCTTCATCGAAATCATCGGCTTCCCGTTTTTCGACCGTTATGGCACCCAACGGACAGACGCCGAGGCAATTACCGAAACCATCGCAAAGATTCTCGGATACCAGTTTGGCCTTGCCGTCGATGATCTGAATCGCTCCCTCGGCACAACTGATAATGCAATCTCCGCAGCCGTCGCAGAGCTCTTCGTCTATGATGACAATGTCTCTTGTCTTTTTGGACATGACAAAATCTCCCGCAGTTTGAATTATGTTTCTTGAGAGAAATATCGGGAGATCGGGCTGGAAAGTATTTGATTTAGGTCAAAAGGTTAGATTTTTTGTCCGGTGGCCAAATCGGCCAGTTTATCATAATCGTGGACAGTAATCTGCTGGCCTTCGACCGAAATAATCCCCTGTTTGGAAAGCCGGGCGAACGCCCGCGATAACGTTTCCGGGATTGTCCCCAATATCGAGGCCAAAACCATTTTCTTGTCTTTCAGGGTCACGGTCGGTTTCCGACCGGCTGTTTCCTCTCCGATTAAATCAACCAGGTAGCTGGCCAGCCGAGTACTGATATCCTCCAGTGACAATTGCTGCACCAACCGGGTCAGGTGATGAAGAAGCATCGACATTCGAGCAATCATATTGGCGGCCAGGGTCGGATTTTGTTTAAGCAGGGCCATAAAATTACTGCGGGTGAAGGAGATCAATTCGGCCGCTTCAGCGGCTCGGGCCGAGGCCGGATATTGTTTACCGGCAAATAATGCTGCCTCGCCAAAGGAATCACCGGCGGCGGCCATCAGTAGTATCTGTTCCTTGCCGTCGGGTGAGGTTTTATGGACTTTGATTCGGCCGGATAGAACGACATAGAAACCATCGGCTGGATCACCCTCGAAAAAGACAAAAGCGTCCTTCTCAACGCTGACCTGGTGACCGGTCTCTTCGACTATTTTCAGATCATCCGGTTCGAGCCCGGAAAACAACACGGAATCTTCAAGTGATTTTTTCATGAAAAGAATATAAACCGGGCCATTGAAAACGACAATTAATATTTATAGTGGAATTGAAACTGTTTATTTGATGACGTTTTTGAGCAGGGATTCTATATCGGACATCTTGAACGGCTTGTTTAAAAACCCATCGGCCAGAGTATCGAGGACGGTATTGCCTTCCTCATCCAGAGCATATCCGGAAATAATGACAACCGGAAGCTTGGGGTTTTTGTCTTTTATTTTTTGCAGAAGATCGAGACCCGACATACGCGGCATTCTCATATCGGTAATTACCAATGAAAAATCCTGCTGATCGACATGTTCAATCGCTTCAAAGCCGTCACCGGCACGGATAGATTCATAATCAAAGACCTCAAGCATCTCGGAGAGAAGCGAGGACATATTCGGGTTGTCATCTACGATTAGAATTTTTCCAGCCATATATACAGTACCTTTACCAAAGGTATCGGCAAATAGCAGGGATAATTGAGTCAGAGATTAGCCGAATCGGGCTATGATTTCGGCTTTAAGACGATTGAGACCTACCTTTTTCAAGGCTGAAATCGGTATTATCCCGTTGGTTGGGATCGGCGCCTCGGATTCGGCTTCGAGCAAATCTACTTTGTTGTATATGAGCAAGCGGGGTATTTGCCCGGCTTTGATGCTGTCCAGAACCGAAGTCACGACCTCGATTTTACGATCCTTATAGGGATCGGAACAATCGACTACGAGCAATATAAGGTCGGCCAGGGTGACTTCCTCGAGGGTTGATTTAAACGAAGCCACCAGTTGATGAGGCAGTCTTTCGATAAATCCGACGGTATCGGTCAGGGCGACTTTTTGCGGATATTCCGTAGCCATGATCCGGGTTGTGGAATCGAGAGTCGAGAAGAGCTGGTCGGCCTGAGTCACTTTTGCCTGCGTCAACTGATTGAATAAGGTTGATTTTCCGGCGTTGGTGTAGCCCACGAGGGCCAGTTTGCGGTATTCGGAGCGGCCCTGGCGTTGTGTCCGGCGTTGTTTTTCGATCTTTTTCAGCCGTTTCTTCAGCGTAGATATTTTTTTACCGATCTGCCGTCGGTCGGTTTCCAGCTGTGTTTCACCGGGGCCTTTGGTTCCGATTCCGCCGCGCTGGCGGGAAAGGTGGACCCAGAGGCCGGTCAGGCGGGGCAGAAGATATTCCATCTGGGCCAGTTCGACCTGCAGATGGGATTCAGCAGAGCGGGCGTGAAGGGCGAAAATATCGAGGATCAGCATGGCCCGGTCGATGACTTTGACTTCCAGTTTTTTGCCCAGGTTGCGTTGTTGATTGGGGGAGAGAAGATGATCAAAAACGACCAGATCGGCCTCGGTTTCCTCGATCTTCGCCGCCAGTTCTTCGACGATTCCCTTGCCGACAAAGAAAGCTCCATCGGGGCGGTTTCGTTTTTGCAGGAAACGGCCGACTTCGATACCACCGGCGGTATCGATCAGGCGAGCGAGTTCATCGAGTGAGTACTCGGCTTCCTCGCGGGTCATTTTCCCCAGAGCGGTTCCGACCAGGATAATCCGCTCGGCCAGGTTTTCATTCGCGGTCTCAAACATATTGAATGCTAATATAACGTGAAATGAGGGAGATTGTGTCGATAATTCGCAAAATATTGAATTAACTTTGAAGATACAGAATATTCATGCGCTCGTATCCTTCTTTTCCAATTGCAACATCTTCCAACTTTATGTAGATTTTTGAGGCCGGATCGAGTATATGTCGTTTGCCGGGGGATAATAAGGAAAGTCGGCAAAGATGCCGATAATTAATAGGTTAGAACAAATGT
>JAAEQF010000425.1 GCA_024231695.1 FCB group bacterium | reverse complement strand
TTTGGAAACAAGAGCAATCCCAGCGGCGATATAAGTATTGAAGGCAATGTCAACAGCGAATTGTACTTGACGGCTTCAAATGATGATGGCTTGTCCTGGGATAAACCGCAAAACCTGACCAATTCCGAAACTCCGGGCTGCGCCCCCGGTGACTGCGACAGTGATAATTGGGCTTCCATGGCCCGCTACGGCCGCCCGGCCAACGATTGCGGCGGAGGCAATTTCCCTACCGAGGGTAATGTCCTTGATATCATGTATATCAACGACAAAATGCCCGGGGGCGTAATTCAGCCGCAATCAATGTACTGGACGGTCAATCCGGTCATGTGGCTGACTACTCCCTGTCGTGATGTTGGTGAGATTTGCGATCCCAATGATCAATGGCCGACTTATGCCCATGACTTTGGCCGGACATCGAAGTCAGGTTTGGAATTCGGTGATCTAACCGGTCTCACTCGCCAATGGGTTTATGAGTCGTCTAATAGCGGGGAACTAAGCGCATTTAGTTCACCAGTTATAGCCAACGATATCGTCTATGTTGCCTATAACCAGAGTCTTCATGCTATTGATCTGCTTACCGGTGCTCCCCTTTGGGACACATATACCCACGGTGATTATACTCAAGTCATATTCAATAAGCTCCGCAGTGCACCCACAATCGATGTGGCCAACAACCGGATATATTTCGGTACCGGTGCTACCCAGGGATTTGTCTGTGCCGATGCGACCACTGGTGATATCATTTGGGCCAGAGGAGTGATGGTAGACCCGCTTCCGGGCACTCCAGGTGATACCCGCTGGGCGCACAGTGTGATCATCGGAGATGCAATATATTTCGGTGATGAAAACGGCCAGCTTTACGCTTTGGACAAAAACGCCGGTTACGAAATACATTACGAGCCTCTGGGTCTGCCAATATATACCGCACCCTCATACGGCGTTGTTGATGTTTTAGGTACACCGACCGATATGCTCTTTTTCGGGGGTGCCCAAGGCATACCTGGTCCGGGTGGCATTTTTGGCATGGAACCGGTCGGTGGAATTTTTATACCCCATTGGTTCTATGAAAATCCTGATAACGCCACGCTTTCCGATGGTTTCCCATCCACACCGGTATTTTATCAGGGCGATCTCCTGGCCCACTCCTATGTGGGCAATCCCGCCAACAATAATGGCTATAACGGTTACCGGATAAATATCGATCCTTCAGATGGTTCCGAAATCTGGTCTGACTATGAGATGGGGCGGCCGCTCTATTCGTCTCCGGCCGTCTTTGATGGGATTGCCTATTTCGGGAGTGATGCATATACAGATATTTCGTCCGTACATCCCGATGTATTAGGCCTTAAAGCCGTAGATATAGCGACTAACGCAATTCTCTGGCAGGAAACGAGTGCAAACCCGGCCGACATGACCCCCATGCCTCCCTCGGTGACCTGTGATCCCTATGTTTTTTCCGGGATGCGCAACGGGAAATGGCGCATCCATGATGCTGTAACCGGTGATCTTCAATTGCAGTACCATCTCGATGATGATATTGTAATGTGTACAGCTTTGGCCTATGGCTCCGATGGCCGGGAATATGCAGTAGTCAACACATACGGTGGGAACAGCACGGGCACCGGCAGAGTCTATGCTTTTGCCGTTGAAGATGTTGTCCGCCCTCGAATGCATATCACCGATTTCGAAAGAACAATCAAAACGATCGAACCTTCTGAAATCGATCCGGTTCTGTGTACCTGTAGCGTTGCAATATCAAACCTGGGTGACGCGACGCTTTATTATACTGCTACTTTGGTAGCCGGAGATCCTCCGCGAGAAGCGGCAACTTCGTCTGAAGTTAACGATGAAATGATTCCTATCCAGGCAACTGTTAAATCAGACAGTAAAGAGGCCGCCTCTGATCGCGGGTCATCGTGGGCAAGCTGGGTCTCTCCCTACCCGATGGGTGATGTTGTCAACGGTCAAATATATACCGGGGGATTACCTGTTTCGTTTATATTCGAGGTCGATCCCACTGCGCTATCGCCGGGCGACAATTACTTTTACATCGATGTCGAATCGACCGATCCCGATTTCGCTCCCTGGGAAGACCCACAACCGACTCCACAAGCGCGGATGAAGATGATCGTCGATATGCCTGCATATGGATGCGGTGACGCCAATTCCGACGGTTCACTCAACGTCGGCGATGCCGTGTTTCTGATTAATATGGTTTTCAAAAGTGGTCCGGAGCCGGTTCCATACGATCTCGGTGAGGTCAATTGCGACGGTACTATAAATGTCGGCGATGCTGTCTGGATGATCAACTATGTCTTCAAGAGTGGCCCGGCACCCTGCGATTGTGTAGCGCCGTAATAAAGATAGCAACCGAAAAGAGCACACCTTCACGTACGAAAGGCCCCCGCGCACCCGGGGGCCTTTCACACTTATATGATTTTGACAGGCGGAGCCTGTTTTCTGCTGTCGCGTGGACAGGCATAGCCTGTTTTCTGACTGTCGCGTGGATGACCTATATCCGTAGTGAGGCCAAAAGCCGCGCTCAATGTAGGCTCCGCCTGGTCGTCTCGCTTCGCTTGTATTGTGATTGTACTCACGACAGTGAGAAACCATGATGAATTCATGGTGGCTCTGTCACTTTTTTGTTGACTGTTTTTGTTGTATTCCTGATACTAACATATCAATCATTCAAACGAGGAGGGTTCCCATGATATTACGTCGAGTCGGAGTTTTGTCCATGGCTAAGATTAATGGTATAATAAGCGCCGCGATGGGGCTTATTATCGGTTTATTTATGTCCCTGCTTTCGATGCTGGGCGGATTATTTTCTTCAGGGATGGGTAGTGGTTCGGGGGGGGCTTTCGGTTTCCTCTTCGGGGCCGGAGCAATTATCCTGGCTCCTTTATTTTATGGAATTTTTGGATTTATTGCCGGTCTGATCGGCGCCTTTATCTACAATTTTACGGCCGGGTTTGTCGGGGGGATTGAGTTGGATTTGGAATAATCCCGGATATTGAGTTTTAAGTTCGGGCTAATATTAAGTCATAGAATAATAACAGCCGATTTTTCCTCAAAATCGGCTGTAAAAAATTTTCACATTTTAATCCCTCAGCACGTCAGTATTTGAGAATATACCGGGTGTGCGAAGGCTTGGAAAATGGTCTTTTAGCCCGGTGAAAGTTTTTTGAAAACCGTTTGACAGGCAAGAGGTAAACTGTTATATTTTCGACTTGTCTGACGCCTGTATTTGTTAGTAGGCTATAATTGTGACGTGTGATAAATGGAAGGAGATTCCCGTATGAAGACGCTGGTAGGTTTTGCGACGCTGACCATGCTTATCTTATCTGCTGCCGTGATGGGGCAGGGGTATCCGGCGCTGAGTGAGAATAGTTATGGCTATTACGGGTCCGGAGCTCGGGCCTTTGCCATGGGCGACGCGTTTGCCGGGTTGGCCGATGATATTACCAGCGGCACCTGGAATCCGGCCGGTGTTTGGGTTTTGGAAGGCCCGGAACTGGCGGCATCTTATCTGATCTATGTGCCCAAAGGCGAATTTACCGACAGCTGGGGGATTGGTTCGACAATGGCCAGTCTCGATGTCAAATCCCTGAGCGATTTCTCATTTGCTACCCCCATGCGAATCAAGAATCATCCCTGGGTGTTCAATTTCAATTACGTGCGGAATAATGAATATACGGTCGAGGCCGACATCTTCACCGGTAATAATCCTGCCTTGAACCCGGATGTCTTCACCGAGGAATCTGGATATTTACGTACTTTTAATTTCGGCTTGAGCACGCGTATCTACAAACAGCTTTCTTTCGGCTTCACTATCAACATTTATAATGGGCGGAGAATCAGGGAACAGATCGGGCAGGCAATGTGGACTAATGTTTACAGCGAAATCCCGCCTATTTCCACCGAATTATTTCAGACAGTTACTGTGATTGATTCCATCGCCAGCGACGGCCTCAATTTCACTCTTGGCCTGATGCATAAGACCCGCCGCTTCAATGTCGGTCTCGTCGCCCATACTCCCTTCAAAATGAGATACGATGCTGATCAGACCCAGATTACAGTCACAACCGAAGAAGGCTTGATCCTTACTGATTTCTCAAACACGATTTACGTTGATGATCAAATTACCAAGCAGGAAATCCCGCTTTCACTGACTCTGGGAACGGCCTTCTTTCCCAAAGAGAATCTGAGCCTCACCCTGGACTTCAATTATCAGAATTATGGTTCGACCAACTGGTTTTATCGGACAGAAAGCTTCTTCAGCGCGGCTGGCGATCGAACCGAAATTTTCGGAGAGTTGCCCATTGATTGGAACAATACTGCCTCGGTTGGTACTGGAGTGGAATACCTATTGACCACCGGTTTGGGCAGGATACCGATTAGGGCCGGTTTCCGATACAATCAATTGCCGCAGTCGAAGACCTTTGATTTCGTCCATACAGAGATAATTGAACCGGACGATGAGAACGATGACTGGCACAAAACCAATGAGTTTAACACTGTACAGACGGCCAGCGAACGGCAGAGTGAGATGTCCTTGAGCTTTGGCACCGGTATTCATTGGTCTCAGGTTGAGCTTGATTTTGGCTATCGTTATCGCTTTGGTTCCGAACTGAATATCAGTGAAACGACCAGCTGGTATTTGGACGAAAATAATGACGGCGCTATCGATACCGATGATGAAGGTGTGCTGCAGGCCACCCAGACGGCCAAAGATCAGAAGTATGAAGATAAGGGCCACGAAATCAGGTTCACTTTCATAGGGCATTTTTAGTCTATAGTCCAAGTTTGTAAAAAAGGCGGTAGCGATATTTTCGGTTCCGCCTTTTTTTTATTCTTGTATATTTGATTTATTTTCCGATACCATAAGTAATTGGAAACAGGAGTTAGTGATAGATGAGTAAGCAGATAAAGATCACCAAGCAGGAAATGAAAGAGGATAAGTTCACCACTTTCATGTTGCTGGCCAAAGACTATGTGATGGAACGCTGGATTTATTTTGTCGGCGGACTGGTCCTGGTTTTTGCCCTGGTAATTGCGGTTACATTGATGAAATCGAGTATGGCTACCAGCGAAATCGAGGCTAACGAGACCTTCAACCGGGCCCAAGCGCAATTGCAAAGTAAAAGCTATCAGTTGGCCATCATCGATTTCCAGAAGGTTATCGACGATTTTGGCTCCAGTGATCTGGCCGAGAAGGCTCAGTTCAATCTTGGCAATGCTTATTTCGCGGCCAATAGCTTTGATCTGGCCAGGGAAGCCTTTGAAGCATATCTTGCAGATTATAATAACAACGACAGATATTTCACTACTTCGGCTTTGGCCGGAGTCGCCGCTTGTATGGCCGGTAGTGGTGATATTGCCGGAGCCGCCGACAAATATCGCGAGGCGGGCGAGAGATTTACCGATTTCGAGCCGGCCGGCGAGTTTTACCTGAAAGCCATGCAGCTTTATCTTGAGAGCAACAACGAGGGGTCGGCCAAAGTGATGTATGCCGTTATCCTCAAAGAGTTTGAAGGAACCCGCTTTTATACCGAAAGCCAGCGAATTGCCGGAGAATACAATATCGCTCAGTGATCGAATAAAGGGGGCTTCCCGTGCTTAAAGTTGCATTCCTGTGGCATATGCATCAGCCTTATTACCGTGATCCGGCCACGGGAGGGATGATTCTTCCCTGGGTTCGACTGCATTGTCTCAAAGATTATTACGATCTGCCTGCCCGACTGCAGAAATACGACCGCCTGAAAATGACTTTCAATCTGGTGCCGTCGCTGATCGAACAGATAACTCTGTACGTTGACGGCAAAACCACTGATCGTCAACTAGAGTTGACCAAAAAACCGACAACCGAACTCAGCCGGGAAGACAAAGCTGAGATTTTCAAGACCTTCTTTACGGCCAATCACAAAACCATGATCGAGCCGTACCCTCGTTATAAAAAATTTTACAAGAAACTCGTTGATTGTAATATGGACGCCGAACTGGCCGCCCGGACTACCTCTCCTTCAGAACTGAGAGACCTGACCGTCTGGGCCAATCTGGTCTGGATTGATCCTATTTTCAGATCCCAGGAGCCATTTAAGAAGTTGTTTGCTAAAGGTTCCCGCTTTACCGAGGAGGAAAAGCAGGAATTGGTCAAGGCCGAACTGGCTATTATGGCCGATACTATTCCGTTATATCGTTCCCTGATGGACGAAGGCAAAATTGAGGTCTCCTTTACGCCATATTTCCACCCGATTCTACCCCTGATCTGTGATACCGAATCGGCTCGTGAGGCCTTACCCGGCATCAATCTGCCGCGCAACCGTTTTTGCCATCCCGAAGATGCCGAGAAACAAGTAAGTTTGGCGGTGGAAATGTATCGGCGGATATTCGACCGCGAACTGGCCGGGATGTGGCCGTCGGAAGGTTCAATTTCAGAACAGATGGCTCCGATTTTGGCCGGTCACGGTATTCGCTGGATGGCTTCCGACGAGGAGGTTCTTCGTTCTTCGCTGGCCAAGGCTGGGGAGGATTTCCCTGCTTCGGCCCACACTGTCTATCGCCATGATACGGCATCCGGGCCGATTCATGTCCTATTTCGCGATCACGCCCTTTCCGACCGGATCGGCTTTGTTTATTCGGGCTGGGATGAGGAGAAGGCGGTCGATGATTTCCTGAAACATTTGCACCGCATGGCCGATCTGCTGAAAGACCAGAACGAAAACAGCGTGGTGCCGATTATACTCGACGGTGAAAACTGCTGGGAGTATTTCCCCAACGACGGCGACGCCTTCTTGAATCTGCTTTTCGATAAATTGAACCGGGACAAACAAATCGAGACGGTGACTTTTGGGGAAGCGGTCGAAACCGTCCAGCCCACACCTCTGAAAAAAATCCGCGCCGGCTCCTGGATCAATCATAATTTCCGCGTCTGGATCGGTCACCCCGAAGATAACAGCGCTTGGGATTTACTCTGGGATACCCGCCGGACGCTGACTCGCTTCAAAGAGGAACATCCCGATTACGACCGGCATAAAATTGGCGCCGCCGAAAAAGCCATTCTGGTGGCCGAGGGATCGGATTGGAACTGGTGGTACGGGGATGAACATCGCGGGCCTCAAAACGATGTTTTCGACCGGATTTATCGCGCCCACCTCGGCTCCGTTTATTCTCATCTGGGATTGGAAATTCCCACCGCCCTCCTGTCGCCGATCTCGCAAGGTGTCCCCGAGATATCGATCACCGAGCCGGAGGGAACCGTAACGCCTATTATCGATGGCTGTCTGACCCATTATTATGAATGGCTGGGGGCGGGCCGGTTCGAACCCGGACAGGCCGGGGGAGCCATGCACCGTATCGATCGAATCATATCATCGCTGTATTATGTTTCCGACGACGAGTATATTTACATGCGGGCTGATTTCTGCGATAAACGATTTTTAGTTGACAATTCCTCTTATCGGTTGAAGGTTGTAATATTCAGCCCCGGACAGGGAACCTTCGTCTTCGACAAGGACGGAATAGTGTCGATGCCCGATTGGGCCGGAAGCCAGGAAGAGATTCTTTTTGGGATCGGCGATATCGCCGAAATTGGTTTGAAAAAAGCCATGTTTTTCCCGGATGGTTGCGGAGAAGTTTTTTTCAAGATCGGTATCCTTGAAGGTAATGAGGATGTCGAGTTGTGGCCGCAGGGCGACCCTATCCGCTTCCGCTTTTCGGGGGAGGGCGAAGAAATAGTCTGGGATTTGTAAATAGCGGCGAGTGATTCGGAGGAGATATGACAGACTCGTTTTTTGATCATGGCCAGTCCGACGAACAGCAGCCCGAGCAGGGCGCCATCCCCGATCTGGAAGCAGGTGAAGAAGCCGGGAGACCGTCGGAAGAAAGGCGCATGGCCGCCGTAATGGCCTATATACCGTTTCTATGTTTTGTGCCTTTAATAAAAATGCGCGATGACAAATATGCTTATTTTCATGCCCGCCAGGGATTGGTGCTCTTTTTTCTGGAAATCATAGCTTTCGTCTTTTCCTTTCCGCACCTCAGCCAGCTTTTCTGGACGGCGATAATTATCGGTTGTATCGGCGCCGCTGTGGCCGGGATATTCTTTGCCATCCAGGGTAAAATGCACCGTATTCCGCTGGTCGGCGATCTGGCCGACAAGCTGCGCATGTAAAGGACTAACCATGCTATCCGGGCGTCGTTCCAGCGCTGTTCTTTCCTTAATCGTTTTTTTCGGCCTGTTCCTGTCTTGCGCCACCACCGGACCGGGTGGAAAAAAATCGTTTATCCTTATTTCCGACAAACAGGAAATTTCAATCGGCAATGAAATGGATCGGCAGATACGCGAAACCGAAAAAATTCTGCCCGATGCCGGTTGGCAGTATTATATCAATGAAATCGGCCAGAAAATTGTAGCCGTCTCCGATCGCCGGGGATTGGAGTTTCATTTTGCCGTCGTTGAATCAGATCAAATCAACGCCTTCGCCACGCCGGGCGGATACATATACATCTATACCGGCCTGCTCAAAAAAATTAATCGTGAGTCGGAACTGGTCGCGGTAATAGCCCATGAGATCAGCCATGTCGTCGGACGACATGGTGTAAAACGGTTGCAGACGATACTGGGAGCTTCGTTGGTTCTTGATCTGGCTCTCGGAGAAAAATCGGAAACTACCAAGAATATCGCCGGAGCCGCTCTGGGAGTAGTCATGTCCGGGTATTCCCGCTCACAAGAATATGAAGCCGATGAATTCGGCCTGATCTATATGAACCGAGCTGGTTGGAATCCGCAGGGGATGACTGGGATGTTTGAATTACTACAGTCGATATCAGGTCACCGGGATGCCGGTTTTTTCGAAATGCTCTCATCGTCCCATCCTCAGACCTCGGATAGGATAACGGCGGTCAATAATCTGATACCATCCTTGCCCAGAATTCCTAATCAGGTTCTGGATTCGCGAAAATTCCAGCAAATGAAAAATAAACTGCCCTAAGACAAACCCATAAATCTGCAGATGTTCATTTGCTAATCAGCCGCCAATCTTGAAAAAAAACCAAATTATATTTCAAAATCAAGCCATTACCCGCATTTGCTATTTATCATTGAAAGCCTTCGTATGTCATTATAACTGTCTGATACATAAAGAGATAGGTGGCGCGCTCCGGTCTCAGGTCGGAGTTGCAGTTGAATTGATGGCGTAAGTCCTTGAAGTGATAGTGGATAGAGTAGTTTATGTTTTTATGAAAAAAGCTAATAAATTGGTTGACAAATAGTTATAAAACTGATTACACTTTAAACAGAAGGAAAACAGATGGCGAATTGTTCAGTTTTTTATCAGGTCGGGTTAAGTGATCGAGGACGTATTCCGATCAAACAAAGAGAATGTGCTGATAATGAACAGAACTGGTTAAGGGCTTTCTACATCGTTACTTAAAGCGCAGTTGGGGCTGTATTACTTGTCGGCGCGCAAAAATTGACCATCTGTTTTTGATGAAAACAAAGGTTTTTCAGAAGTGATTTTTGGTTGTCACAAAACTATAATAGTCGAGCTGAAGCGTAAGTCTATGCTCGACAATAAAGTAGGGTCGTCTGTGAGAATGGACCGATCTTATTTTTTCGCAATCTCGGCAGGAATCGTTGATGGCACCCCTTATGCAATTACCGGAGCAGACTCCAAAATGGGGCAGGTGCTATGAAGACTGTTAAATTTGTAATTCTGATTTGGGCGTTGGCTGCGATTATAGCCGGATTTTTTGGCGAAGTGACAGTTGCTGGTGAATATGGAGCCACAACTGCCGGATTTCTAAAGATTGGTGTGGGTGCTCGCGCCGCTGGTGTTGGTGACGCTTATACGGCTATTGCCGATGATGCCTCGGCCATATACTGGAACGCAGCCGGAATTTCTCGACTTGATTCGCGTCAAATGCAATTCTCTCATTACAGTTGGTACCAGGATATCAAGGTTGAAAACTTTTTTGCCGTCTTTCCGGGACAGCGTATCTCCTTCGGAGCCGGTATAACCTATCTTGATTACGGCGACTTTCAATCCTATGATGTTGACGGAGATCCGGGCGATCAGTTGTCGATGTACAATCTGGTTGCTGCTTTTTCTGCCGCCGGAAATATTAATGAGACTTTCTCAATCGGCGTGACCGCCAAGTATATCGAGCAATCTTTCGATATTGTCAAGGGTAGCGCTTTTGCCGGAGATATTGGCTTGATGGCCGAATTCGACAAATTGCGATTTGGTTTGGCGGCTGTGAACTTCGGTTCGAAAATGAAATTCATTCAGCAGGAAGATGAATTACCGGCGGCGATTCGCGTTGGTGTTTCTCTCCGGGAATTCGGTGACCGAGCGCTCTTTACCATTGAAGCGCATGCGCCGATCAAAGGCCGCTTGACCCTTCATCAGGGCGTTGAATTCAAAATCAACGATCAATTGTATGCTCGTACCGGTGCGGTATATCGGACGAACACGCTTCAGGACATGAATGCCCTGAGCTTTAATCTCGGCGCCGGGCTGGTTTACGGGGTTGGGCGATTCGACTATACCTTCATTCCTTCCGATGAATACGGGAGTCAGGCTGTTCATAATCTGACTCTAAGCGTCGGTTGGTAAAAAATAATTAGACCGATTCTAATTGGTTTTACCCATGACGGGCGACCTAACCGGTTGCCCGTCTTTCTTTTTGATACCTATTTCAATTCCACATACTCTGCAAGCAGATGCAACTTTGCCTATCTATATTGCATGCGATTGCATCTAATATGACAAAATCTTCATTGAAGTCTATAAGGCGTTTTTTTTAGCAAAAAACAATAGAGAAAAATGGGCCGTAATAGTCTATGATTAGTCGACTAAGTGATTGCCTGTCAATATAATAACACATCGGGATTGTGGGGTTTTGAAGGATTGTAGATTTGTTTCGAATCAGTGTTATTCTGGCAGTAATTTTGCTTATTTCAGGGTAACGCACTTTGGGACATAACTTCGAAAGTTCAAAAAGCTAGTTTGAAAGGCAAAAATGCTGTCAGAGTTGATTCATACAAAAGTCGCCAACCAACCAACCACTAATCATAATCCAATTGACAGCGCTGTTTGTAGCGCCAAAGTAGAAAGCGGTGTTTCCCGTTCCCGGATGTCTCCAGTTTCTTATTTCTTTCACGAATACATTTGGTCGAATCTGGTTATGATTGCGGTATTTGGTTCGCGGGAGCTACATCGCAGTACACGATTGAAAAGATTAAACGGGGGCATGAGTAGGATGATTAAGCGTACAATTGATATTGCCGGCGCGATAGTCGGGTTGATCCTGACCTTGCCATTTTTTATCTTTCTACCGATTTTAATCAAACTGGACAGTCCTGGCCCTGTGTTCTACTTTCAGACTCGTGTGGGGCATAACCGCCGCCGTTCTAATCGTCGCGAGGCCGGAGTATCCAATCTGGGGCGCACCGGCCGTGACCGTCGTCGCCGTGACGTCAAAGGACAGATGTTTCCTGTGATCAAATTCAGGACGATGGTGGCTGATGCCGAAAAGAAATGCGGGCCGGTCTGGGCTATCAATAATGATCCCCGGATTACCCGTCTCGGTGCTTTCCTGCGCAAAACCCGGCTGGATGAAATCCCTCAATACTTCAATGTCCTCCGTGGTCAGATGTCGCTGGTGGGGCCTCGTCCGGAACGTCCCGTTTTTGTCGAGGAGTTATCCTCGCAGGTGGAAAATTACGAGAAACGTCTGGAAGTCAAACCGGGTATTACCGGTCTGGCTCAGGTTGAAAGCGGTTATGATTCTTCGATCTCTTCGGTTGCCCGCAAGGTTCATTATGATCTTGAATATATTCGCAATTGGAGCTTTTTACAGGACGTTAAAATCATGCTCAAGACGGTAGTAGTTGTAGTTACTGGCAAGGGCGCGTTTTAAGCATAAAAAATCGCTAAAAAACCGCACCCCCATGGGTGCGGTTTTTTTTTGCAGAGGTGATGGTTTTTATTGCCTCAACATCAAGGAATGAATATATTTCCCGAAACAGGGTAAAAGGGAATTTATCATGATTTTGGCCATAAAACGGATGCTTTTGGCCGTCTTTGTCGTCTATCTCTATAGTTTGATTGGAATAGCCGCGGCCCAAGGCGAAGGAAACGTCATTGTCAACAGCGACCCTCAGGGTTCTTTAGTGGAATTACGAGGCGAGTTGACATTATCTGGAGTTACGCCGGTCAAGTTTGATCGTGCCCTCTCCGGTCGATATGAAATCGAAATCAAACGCGATGGCTACGAGCGCTTCCGTACGACGACTTTTTTTACGGAGTTGCAGCCGTCGCAGATTGATATTGAACTCGTCCGCAAAACCCGCACCAAGGCGTTTTTCCGATCGCTGGTTATCCCCGGTTGGGGGCAACGGTATTACGGAAACTCGACCAAATCGACGCTCTTTGCATTGAGTATGGTGGCTTCGACAATGGGTTATGTTTTCGTCAAGGACGACTACGATTCCAAATTGGATATATATTTCGAAAGGCAGGCGGATCGGGACGCGGCCACGAAATGGAGCGATATTCCCGATCTTGAAGCCCAGCTTCGTGATGCTCAGAAAACGGCTAATGATGCCGAAACCAACTTGAATATCGTCAAGGGGGTTTTAGTTGGTATTTATGCCTGGAATGTTCTTGATGCCTTCTTGTTTTTCCCCGAGCATAGTTCCTACACCGAATACAAGGCTATAACCGCCCGGCCGCTTTTGCAGGACGACCGTGTTGGGCTTAATTTATCCATGAGGTTTTAGTGATGGTAAGCAAGGGTAAATTTTGGATCGGCCTGATGTTGATCGGTGTGGTGTTTCTGGGTTGTAACGAATCGGTGGATCCTCCCGGCGCAATCGTTTCACCGCCGCCTCAGCCGGAAACGCCGCGAAGTTTGACGGCTTCAATCGGCGACGGTCGGATTGACTTGTCCTGGTTGGCAAACGATCCCGGAGCCGTTTCCTGGTACAAAGTTTATTTTTCCGACTCGGCTGCTGCCGCCGATTATATGAGTTTGGTTGATTCTACTGAGTCGGCGGCTTATGTGATGGATGGCCTGGCCAATGGCCGGACGTATTATTTCCGGATTTCTGCGCTCAACCTGAGCGGTCTGGAAGGGGAAATGTCGCGGCCGATTGCCACTGTCCCCGGAATTTTCTCGCTAAATCTCGAATCGGGCCATCTCTATACCAACAAGCGGGCCGTAACCGTCAACTTGACCGCTCCGCAGGGCACTGATTTGATGCAAGTTTCCGAGGACTCACTGTTTGTCGGCGCCCATTGGGATCAATATCTTAGCGCCAAAACAATCGAACTTAGCGACGGAGACGGCGCAAAAACTGTTTATGGCCGCTTCCAGATGGGCAGTGGCGGTATGTCAATCGGATTCGTCTCGGACAGTATCTTGCTTGACCGCATCGCTGTTATTGATTCGGTTACCGAAAGCTCAGGCGGGGTGACGCAGGGTGCTGGTGATACCGTTCACTTTGCCATATTCACCGCTGAATACGGCGGGGAAGCCCAAGTTCAGGTGACCGGATTGCCGGCCATTGAACTCAATGATTACGGCCTGGCCGGAGATGTTGTGGCTTCCGACGGCATTTATGAAATCGACTATGTGATCCCGATCGGTACCGAACTGGTCGAGGCGGAAATAATCGGCCGGTTTTCAGATCCGGCCGGAAACGATGCGCCCGAAATTAAAGCGGCTACGCGCCTCAATGCGGCCTTCCCGCCCGATCCGGTTCAGTTGATCGGATATACCGTTTCTTCGAGTGAACTCCTGTTGGAATGGACTCGTTCGGAAATTTCTGATTTCGGCGGTTATCGTCTTTTCCGATCAGATGATGCTTCTGTGGATGAGACCTCGTTTTTGGTGACGACCGTCACCAGTCAATCCACCCTGAATTATAACGATACCGGGCTGGATGATACAACCGCCTATTTCTATCGTCTGTACGTTTTCGATGAGAACGGTTTGTCGGCCGGATCGGAAAGTTTGGAACTATACACCGCCTATAACGACCCGCCCGATTCAATCTCAATTGCCGGTAATCTGACCGGTGATTCGCTGACAGTGGAGATCAGTTGGCTTCAGGCCGATGACGATGACTTCAAGGCCTATCACATCATGCGCGACATCAATCCGCTTCCGGTCGATTACGACGGTGCACTGGTTATCAAGATATTCAACAGTCAAAGTACGACATCCTATCTTGACAATCCGGCGGCGAGCGGTGATTATTATTACAAAGTTTTTGTCTTTGACGAACAGGGCAAGTGGACCGGTTCCAATGTCCTGACCATTACGGTACCGTAATGACATAGGCCCCTCATGGGGGCTTATGAGCGAAAATAAACGTTAAAATCATTCGGAGCGAGATATGGCGCAACGCGTGCGTTTTTCGGAATTCTGGTTTCTTTATGGCCAGACATTTCGGCAGATGGGACGGTTGAATTTATGGCTGCCGGTTTTGATCCTCGGTTTGGTGGCTTTCATGATAATGGAGTTGCATTATTATGTTTTTTCTCCCGTGGCCGGTCCGATTGTGAGGGCCTGGGCCGAACTGATCAAACCCGAATTGGCCGGCGGTTTGACTCATTATCCCGGTCAATTCATTGTCATGCCGTATTTTTTCGGTAATGCCCGACTCTTGGTCAATATTTTTCTCGAGGCCTTTCTGTTTGGCGCTATGATCGATATGCTTATCGCCCTCCACCGGGGCGAGCGACCGGCATTCGTCGTTTCTTTCAAGGCCGCTCTTAGGCGTTACCTGCCGTTGACCCTTGTCTGGTTTCTGTTGACTGCACTGCTTTATCTGGTAAATATCTATTTCTTTGATTTCGTCGATAAAGTTATAGGCTACTCGTTGGTCGAAGCACCCCGGCGGCAGTTTATGGCTTCGCTGGCGCTACGGGGAGTGACCGTGCTTTTATACATGCCCTGTATCTATCTTTTACCGGCGATTATGGTCGGTGGGAAATCGCTGGGGCAGTCCATAAAAAGCGGCTTTGCCGTATTTGCCAGACATCCTTTCATCACGCTGGGATTGGTTTTGGTACCTTACATTTTCGGAGTTATACCGTCCATATGGGCCAGTGAGTCGGTCAAGGTTGTCACCAACTTTTTCCCGGAGATGGTTTATTACCTGATCCTGATTTCAATTGCTGTCGATGTAATAGTCAATTTTGTACTTTTGGGGACATCGGTAAAATTCTTTATGGATCAGTCCGATTGATCGATGAACCTATTACAGATATTCAATCTCTTTTCAGGCGTCCTGCTGGCATCTATTGCCATTGTCCTGATCCGAAAAAAAAGTTTTGACCGCTATGTGCGGCCGCTGCTGTTTTTAATCCTGGTTAACTTGTCCGGCATAATCGCCGTCGGATTCGAAACCACCGCCAACCCCGTTTTCTGGAAAGCCGGATATGTTCTGCTTTTCTTCTATCTTTCATTCCTGCCCGCCGCCTGGTATATGCTGACCTGCCGCTGGGGCCTTGATGATGCCGAGTATGGCCGGCGAAGTTTTTTCCCGCGCCGGATAATCCTGGCCGTTTCCACGGCCATTTTTATTTTTCTCATGCTTTCCCACGAAGCTGATTTGATAATCGTGGGCGGACGCTGGTATCTTGATCTGAGCGACCGGTATTTCCTCTTTAGCATCTTTTTGGTCATCTGCGTCACTATGGGGCTCTATGCCTTGGAGACCTGTTACCGTTCCTCGCTGGGATTGTCGCGGGAGAGGATCAAACGCTCCTTTCTTCCGCTGTTGGCCTATGGCATCGCCCTTTTGGCGGTGGCCACTGTGAGCTGGCTGTATCATCAGATCAGCGATTGGATGTTGACCATCACTTTTTTACTGTCGGCTCTGGTTTTCGTTCCGGCGGCGCGCCATTATATCCTTTTTCATCCCGCTTCCGATGGCATTATTCTGACTCGCAAGGGTGTTTATTCATCGATTGTCGTTGTTCTGGTGGGGATATATTTCTTGATTATCGGGACAGTTGGAGAATTTCTGGTTAAGTACAATCTTGACGACGGCCTCTTTTTCTCGGTTGTCATTCTGGCCTTGCTGGTGATGACGTTTATGATTCTGGTTCTATCACAGACTATTCGGTCACGCTTCAAGGCCTTGTTGCCGGCGACGACCAGACTGCCGGGCAAAGGCGTGTACGCTGCGGAATGGAAGGAATTTACCGAGGAGATTTCAGTAATCCTCGACCTCGAAACAATTTACAAACGCTCCGATTTGTTGCTTCGGCGGCTGATCAAAGTTGATCATAGCCTTTTTGTGATCAAGGAATCGGAGTCGTCCTCAAACTTTACTCTATATTGCGGCGATGGCATTGATCGGGGAATACCGGGCGAACAGCTGGAAAAATTGTGTGACTGGCTTTATCGTTTTGGTCATCCGGTGGAAGCAGCCACCCTTAAGGAAAAAGTCTCAGCCGAAACCGGAGAATTGGCCAACCTGGAAAAATTGATTCCCTTCGATCTGTTCCTTTTGGTTCCATTTGTGGCACGTCAGTCGAATTTGGGTTTCTGGGGGATCGGCGCCCGCAGCGGCGGACGGCCTTTGAATTCGGATGAGATCGGCTTTATTGAAGCGGCCGCCAACCCGGTTTCCCTGACCGTGCTGGGCGCACAGATGACCGGCGAATTGGTGACGTCCCGCGAATTCGAATCGTTCCACCGCGTTTCCTCGTTTGTTCTTCATGATCTGAAAAACTCCGTTGGTATGCTTTCCATGCTTCTGCAAAACGCCGAGACCAATATGGGCAATCCCGAATTTCAGAAAGAGGCCCTTTTGACCATCGGCAAGGCCGTCGATCGGCAGAAAAAAATCATCGCCCGCCTGACCGACCAGAAGGCGGATGATAAACTTTCGGTTAAAAAGTGCGATCTGGCCAACTTGATTCGAAAAACATTGGAGCGAGTCAGACTTGACAGCGTAAAGTCTGTGGAACTTCAATTTGAACTCGAAGATGGTTACGCCGTTTTTGTCAATGTGGAAAAAATGGCCTCGGTTTTCGACAACCTGGTGATAAATGCCATGGAAGCCATGCCTGACGGCGGAACGATACGTATCTTTCCGGCCCAGGAACAGCCGCCGGGAATGGTTGCCGTTGTTTTTGCCGACAGCGGAAAAGGTATGGACAGTGAGTTTATATCGACGCGGCTATTCAAGCCGTTCAGTTCCACCAAGGCTTACGGTCTGGGAATAGGCATGTACCAATCGCGAGAAATTATCAAGGCTCATCAGGGGCGGATAGAAGTGACCAGCGCAGTTGGTGAGGGTTCGGAGATTACCATATTCCTGCCGGGAGAGAAGTAACGTGAATAAAAATATTATACTCATAGTCGATGACGAAGAGGGCATTCGGTCGCAGATGAAATGGGCTCTGGCCGATACTTATGACGTTAAGGAAGCGGCCGGGGAAGAGGATGCTCTCGAATTGGCCCGAGAATTCAATCCGCAGGTGGTTCTGCAGGATATTTCCCTAACGGCTCGCGAAGGTGCGGCCGAGGGGCTGGATCTAATCGAAAAATATCTGGATATAAACAAATTCTGCAAAGTCATTATGGTTACCGGTCATGGCGAGAAGGTGAATGCCCTCAAATCAATCAGAATGGGAGCCTATGATTTTTTCAACAAGCCGGTCGATTTGGATCAGTTAAAAATTATCATCGATCGGGCTGTGTGGGTGAGCCAACTGGAGATGGAAAACAATTACTTGACCTCCGAAATCGCCCGGATTAAAAACTTCGAAGATATAATCGGTGATTCAGACAAAATGCTGGATACCTTCAAGACCATCAAAACCGTTTCCGGCACCGATTATACGGTCATGATTACCGGCGAATCGGGGACCGGAAAAGAACTGGTGGCCAAGGCAGTACATTCGACCGGGGCCCGCAGGGACAAGCCGTTCGTCATCATCAATTGCGGCGCGATTCCCGAGGCATTGCTGGAGTCGGAATTATACGGCCATGAAAAAGGTGCTTTTACCGATGCCCATATCCAGAAACAGGGGAAATTCGAACTGGCTGATCAGGGAACGATTTTCCTCGATGAGATCGGTGAAATGTCCTTGACCCTGCAGGTCAAACTGCTCCGCTTTCTCGAAGACCACAAAATCGAAAGAATCGGCGGGCGGGATCAGATACCACTTAATGTCCGGATTCTGGCCGCTACTAATCGGAATCTGATGGATGAGGTCAAGGCCGGCAATTTCCGTGAGGATCTTTTTTATCGCCTGTCGGTGATTACCGTCGATATGCCGCCCTTGCGTGACCGCGGCCATGATATACTGCTTTTGGCAACCGCCTTTCTTAGTCGTTATGGAGAGGAGAACAACAAACCCAATCTGTCTTTTTCCGAGGCCGCGTCCAGAGCTATCGCTGCCTATGATTGGCCGGGCAATGTTCGCGAGCTGGAGAATAAAATCAAGCGGGCGGTAATAATGGCTCAGGAAAAACGAATTAAACCGATTGATTTGACGTTGCCGTCTGCGGCTGCCGAAGAATCCGGCAGGCAGTCGCTCCAGAAAATACGAGAGGAGGCCGAAAAAGCCTGTTTATCGGAATCGCTGGTTATAAATAACTGGAATATTTCCCGGGTCAGCCGGGAACTGGGTACCAGTCGAACGACTCTATATGATTTGATCCAGAAATATCAACTCAAAAAATGATCTTACTGGCGCAAAATGCAATGTTTTTGCGCCTTTATCGCTAAAATTATTACTCCAATAACCGAAGATTATATTATACCATAATGCCTTTATGCTTTATGGAGAAAGTGGCGGATGAAGAATGTACTGCTGGTCGATGACGACCTTGAATTATCTAAATCAGTAATAGATCTGTTTGATCCCAATAAGTACTCTTTTCATCATCTCAACGATGGACAGGCTACGACCGGTTATGTCTCTCAGAACAGAGATGATCTTGATCTGGTCATGGTTGATGTTAACTTACCCTCCTGTTCCGGTCTTGACATTCTTCGCAATATTAAAGAAATAAAAGAGAATCTCCCGGTCATAGTAATTTCTGGTTTCATCTCCACCGAAAACGCCATGGAGGCCATGCGCGAGGGTGCATATGAATACATCACCAAGCCGTTTGAGGTGAAGCAATTTATCGAAACCGTCAACAAAGCTTGCGGCTATGCTCAGGATATTGGCCGAAGCAATACCATCACCGGCTCAGCGGAAGACGAGCTCGCTTCGGATGAAATCATCGGCCAGTCCCCCGAAATTGTTGAAATCGCCAAACTGATCGGTCAGGTGGCCAAGACCGATGCGGCTATATTGATTTTTGGCGAATCGGGAACCGGTAAGGAATTGGTCGCCCGGGCTATTCACCGCAACAGCCGCCGCCGCGAGAATATTCAGCTTTCGGTCAACTGTGCCGCACTTTCCGACACTCTCCTGGAATCCGAATTATTCGGTCATGAAAAGGGAGCTTTTACCGGCGCCTATTTCAAACGGATCGGTAAGTTCGAACAGTGTCATCGGGGCACCATTTTCCTGGATGAAATCGGCGACATGTCGATGTTGACTCAGGGCAAAGTCCTGCGCGTTTTGCAGGAAAAGCAGTTTGAACGTCTTGGTGGAAACGAAACCATCAAGGTTGATTCCCGCGTAATCGCTGCCACCAACAAATCACTGGTGCAAAGCATGAAGGACGGTTCCTTCCGTGTGGATCTCTTTTACCGCCTAAAAGTAGTCACCATTTACATTCCACCGCTACGCGAGCGTAAAGAGGACATCCCGCTTTTGCTCGATAATTTCATCCACCGCTACAACCGTCTGCTTGAGAAGAATATCAGTTCTGTGTCGAAAAAGGCCAAGGCTCTACTGCAAAAGCATATCTGGCCCGGGAATGTCCGCGAACTGGAGAATAACGTCCATACGGCCATGGTTATGGCCAAGTCCGATGTTCTTCAGCCCGAGGATTTCCCGGTTTTCAGCGAAGATTCCAACAAAGTGGAAATTGATCTGGAAGGTTTGCAGGATAACTACACCGAAATGTTCGCCCGGCTGATAGATCCGATTTTTCCCAAATTGATAGCTAACGGCGAAGGGCGAGTATACCATGTGATGCAGTCGTCCATGGAAAAGGCACTGATCTCCAGTTGTCTCAAGCATTTTAATTCCAACCAGGTTAAAGCTTCGGAGATGCTGGGGATTTCCCGCAATACTCTGCGTGATCGTATCAGCAAATACGGCATTTATTAATATCTTCTTGTGTCTCTATAGCGCTTCAATTGAATAAATCCTTGCCAGTCGTACGACTGGCGCTTATATTTTTTTGATGCCGCTGGAAACTTTCGAACATAATCGTCTGGAATCAAGTGCCGCTCGGGCCGCGGCCCGGGATTTGATCGGTCTTTTCGATCCTTCGGAAAATCCGCCATTTCCGCCGGAAAGTTCTTTCGGCGCGCCGCCCTTGGTCGATGATGTCGAGGCCATCCCCAGAGTGTCTATTCCTGAGAAAACAGAAACCGGCCGTGTCTATGCCGTCGATGGCGGATCGTCCGTTCTGGCCAAAGGTGGTAATATTGAGGTTGTCGCCTGGCGAGCCGGGATGGTTGTCTTTAAAGGTACTCAGCGATTAAGCGAAAGCTGTCCGCCGCCGGAGATACGAGCTTACAATCGTCTTAACGCCCCAAATGTAATCAGAGAATACTTAATAGATGACCGTGAGGATGACGATGCGGGGGAGACGATAGTTCGTCTGGTGGACGATCTGCGTTATCTGACCGAATGGCGTATGGCTGAACAAATCATAGATGAGGCCGAAGCCGATTCTATCATATTAATGGACGGCAATCTGCGGGTTAATCCGGTATTTGGTTCCGGGATGGAAAAACGGATACTTCTTAAGGCTGGCGATAAAGGCGTTCATGTCGCCGCCGTCACCAAGGAAACGCGCCTGTCGCAGAATTTCGGTGCGCCCCTGGATATTAATGCTGAAGACAAGACGAAAGCTCAGGCCGGAGTCTGGAATCGACGTATCAGCAAGCCCTTACCCGAATCTTCGCCCTGGCTCGGCGACCTTTATCAAACCTGTCTGCATCCCTGTGCCGAGAAGCTATATCTCATATACATCAATCGTTACGATACCGCCCCGGCCATCGATCTGTTTTCGGCTTTGGCCGGTGTCAGCGACGACGTCGAATTTTGTGGCTATCCGTATCCTTTGGCGGCTGCTCATCGGCTGGCTCGTATCGACAGTTCCTTCAAGACGATTATGCAGGAAAGGGTCGGAGCGGCTCTGGAGCAGGCCGGTTTCTCATCGCAAAAATGGGATTATCTCAAAGGCGATATACATATAAAACTCAATGCCGATTTACAGGCGTTGGCCGGGGGAGTCTAAGATGAATTCAGTGCCCATTGGTCGTTTGGTCGGTAAATCGGTGTCCGAACTTTGTTTCCGTTCTCTTTACCGGATGCCGCTTTCGATCGGCGGCATTGTCACTGTCGATGACAATTCCACCGGTCGCAAGTATCTCTTGCGCATCACCGATATCAGTTACGGTCATGAAAGCGCCGAGGCCAACTGGGCCGAAAAAGCGGCCGGAAGGATGATGGAAGAGGATGCTCGTGGTGGTACTTTCCGGTTGCATGATCCGGAAAGACGACTGTACAAGCTGGCCCGCTGTTCGCCTCTGGGGTATGTCCTTGAAGGGAAGTTCAATCGACCTCGTTCGATCCCTGAGCATTTTTCGCCCGTGGCTCTGCCCGATCCCGAGACGATGGAATTCCTCAGGCTTTACAGCGGCGACCTGATTGTCGGTAATCTGCGCTGCGGCGAAACGATAATGGATATTTCGCTGGGTTTGGACGGCTCAACGCTGGCCCAGCATCTGGGCATCTTTGCCACCACCGGGATGGGCAAATCAAACCTGATGAAAGTATTGGCTGCCGCGGTCATGGAAAGCGGCCGCTATGGGCTATTGCTTTTCGACCCGCACGGCGAGTATTATGATGGCGGTAAAGGCTCCGGGCGCAAGGGGCTTTTTGATCATCCGCTGGCCCGAGAACGTCTTTTCACCTATACGCGACGTAAACTGAAAGGTGAATACGATTCGCTGAAAGTCTCGGCCTATGAAATCGAGATTGAAGATATCGCCCAGATATTCAGCTTTTCACAGGCACAGTACGAAGCGCTCTATGCTGTCCGCTCCAAATTCGGCCGGCAATGGCTGGAAAAATTGATTACGACCGATCAGGATGTTCTTTTCGAGGAATTGACCGCCGGAAACTCAACTTTCAGCGAGGCCACACTGGGGGTGCTCAAACGCCGGGCCGACCGCATCAAGGAGTTTTCCACGGTCGTTCGTGACAGCGGCGTCTCGACTATCGGCGATATCATAGGCAAATTGCAAAGTGGCAAAACGGTTTTAATCGACACGGCCAACCTGTCTCAGGCTGAAGAAACAATGATAACTTCAATTATAACCAGAGCGGCTTTGGCCAGTTATCGCAGGAAATATCAATCCGGGGATGAGTTTGAAAGACTGACACCATGCCTGATCCTTCTGGAAGAGGCTCAGCGGGTGCTGTCGGCCTCGGCTGGAGACAGCAATATATTTCATCGGGTGGCGCGCGAAGGACGCAAGTTTAAAGTGGGCCTGGGTGTTATCACTCAGCAGCCGAAGATGCTGTCCGAAGAGTTGTTATCCCAGTTGAATTCAATCTTTATCCTCGGTCTGGCCGATGAACGCGACCGCAATATCGTCCGCTCTTCGGCCAAGCAGGACATATCCGCTCTCGGCACCGAGATCCAAACCCTGTCCGCCGGAGAAGCGCTATTAACCTCGCCGACGGTGCCCTTTGCCTTGCCGCTGAAAATTTATCTATACGAATCCTATCTGGCGCATGCGACCGGTACCGGCAGGGATCATGAAACCGTTAAGGATGAATTCTATTAATATGCGCATCATTCATTTTGCCGACAATCATCTGGGCGCCGGGATCGATCGGCGCGAAAAAGATATCCTCGACAGCTTTGCCGAAGCTATCGACCGCATTATCGATTTGAAGCCCGATCTGGTCATCAATGCCGGTGACCTGTTTCACATGGTCCGTCCTTCCAACCGCGTGATCGCCTTTGCTTCGGAGCAACTGCTTCGTCTGGGAAGAAAAGCGGGCATCCCGACCTTGATTATTTCCGGCAATCATGACGCTCCCAAACAAAAACAGATCGGCGCTGTTTTATCAATTTTTAAGGATTTTGAAAACATCCAGGTCGTTTATAAATCCCGGTATGAGAGAATCAAAATCGGTGACTGCGCCGTTTCCGCCGTACCTCATTGCCTGACGACCGATATACTGAAGTCTGAACTGGATAAAATCGCCCCTGATGAAAAGGCCAAATACAATATTCTTGTCCTTCATGGGGTGGTTGGTGGTATCAAGGAATTCCAGATGGCCGATCTGTCCGAGCAGGAGATCAAAACCTCCTATTTTCATCGCGGATTTGACTATGTCGCCCTGGGACATTATCACAATTTTACCTGTGTCGAGGAAAACGTTTACTATTCCGGGTCAACCGAAAGGTTGTCACAATCGGAATCGGGCCATGCCAAGGGTTTTATCGAGATTAATCCGGACAAGGCTGACTTGGCCGAACGGATTGTTTTCCATGAAGTCAAATCCCGGGTGATGATCGACTTACCGGTGATGAAAAGCGAGGGGAAATCGGCCGATGAAATAATCAACCAGTTGGAACGGGCGGTTAAAGAACAAAAACCGGAAGACAAAATCGTCCGGATTAAAGTGGCCGATATATCAGAAGAGACCTATCGGGCCCTGCCCTTTGATCGGATTGCCGAATTGAAAAAGGATGCTTTCTCGCTTGATATTCGTTTCGAGAAAAAGGAATTGCCGGAGGAGAACCTTTACGCCGACCTCAATCTCGGTCGCCTCGATCTGGCCTTTGAGAAATTTCTGGATTCAAAAGTTGTCGAACATCTCGACAAGGACAGATTAAAACAAAACGCGCTGGCCTACCTGCGCCGGGCGGAAAACGAAGAAGAACCGTAGAGCCTGTCTTCACTCGAATTCCTATTGATTGCCGGTCCGGCTACAAATTGGAGTCGTTGTCTTTCGACAGTATCTTACCGAAGCAATATATGCCGAGGGCTATAACGCCTCCCCACATACAGGCCATCATAATCCATCCGCCGTTGGTCATATCCTATACCTCGCTTTTGGTTTGTCGTTTGCGTCTTTGCCAGGCCACCCAGACCATGATGCACAAAATGCAGAACATGAGCAGAATCCCCAAACGCGTACCCAGGACATAGGGGATATTCGCCTCCGGTACGTCCTTCATCAAGATGAATGTCCACCATTCATCTACGAACCAGAAGCCCAGGATTCCGATCAAAAACGTCGGGGTGATGAATCTGATGACGAATTTAAAAATGGATGGAATGCGGATTTTGCTGCCGATATGCATTTCCGCCCAGAGTTTGTCAACGCCGAAAACCCAGGCGACAAGAATTATTTCTATGGTTGCACCGAAAACAATGAAGAAATTAGCGCCCCAGAAATCAAGATCATCGAGTACACCGTGAGACAGGAACCATACAGACGGTTGACAAAGGATAAAGGTCAGCAGCCCGAAAGCGATGACAGCCTTTTGGCGGGTCATTCCGAATTCGTCCTGAAGAAATCCGACCAGCGGCTGGGCCAGCGATATCGACGATGTAACCCCGGCCAGGAATAACATGAAGAACCAGAGGAAACTGAGTATGTTGCCCATTGGAATCTGTCCGAAAATACCCGGCATGGTTACGAATCCCAGATTGAAAGCGCCCGATTGAGCAATCTCAATTACGCCGGCGCTGCCAAAAAATAGAAAGGCCGCTGGGATGATAATCGATCCACCCAGGATTATCTCGGCGAAGGTGTTGGTGCTGGCGGCGGTCAGGCCCGACAAGGGTACGTCATCGGTTTCACGCAGATAACTGGAATAGGTCAAAATCACGCCCATTCCCAACGAGAGAGTGAAAAAGACTTGTCCGGCCGCGGCCAACCAGACGCGCGGCGACTTCAATGTCGAAAAGTCGGGATTCCATAAAAACCCAAGGCCGTTGAACTCGCCCCAATCCAGCGATATGACTCGTATGGCTAAAAGAACACCGAAAATAAGCAGAGCCGGTAAGGCGATATAGCAGACTTTCTCGATCCCCCCGCGAATACCGAAATAGGTGATACCGATATTGACGACAAAAGTAATCACAAAGAAAGTGAACGCCGCGCCGAGACCGGAAAAATAGCTGTTATGTTCCAGCCCCTGCAGCCCGGAGAGAAACGAGGTTAACTCGCCCGCCTTTCCGGCTTCAGCCAGCGATCCGGTGATGGCATAGTAGCTGTAAGCCAGCGTCCATGACTCGATATAAACATAATACATGTAAATGATCAGCGGTCCCAGGATACCCAGAACGCCGATATATTTCATCATCGGATTTCTTTTCCAAAGGGATTGGAAGATGCCGGGAGCAGAAGAGTGTCCGAATCCGCCGCCGTAACGTCCGGCTGTCCATTCTACCCAGATCATGGGGATGCCGATAAACAGCAGGGCCACCAGATACGGAATCATAAAAGCGCCGCCGCCATTCTGAGCCGCCTGAACCGGAAATCTCAAAAAATTGCCCAGCCCCACGGCCGATCCGGCTACGGCCAGAACGACGCCGAGTTTGGTTCCCCATTGTTCCCTTGGTCGAGCCATAATTACCTCTTCCGCCATATTTTCATATTAATTATGGAATTTCGTTCTTCGGAGGTGATAACGATACCGATCGGTCCAAATGGCATCGCCGGTACGGTCTTTTTGTATAAACGGGTAGTCATCAGCAAATAGTACAAAGCAAGCGGCCGCCGCATCGAACCATTTCGACCGGAAGCCTGTCAAATAGTAGAAATCGCACCGGCGATTGTCAAGGTTAAATTTCAGGGTCGGCCGAGGATCCATCTGTTTTTGTTGACTCTGAGTAATTGGTGCGTATAGTATATTTTGAAAGTTTTTTGAATGATGAAGGGAGTCTAATTGTGAAATCGTGGAAAGTGTTTATAGTTACAGTTTTGATTCTGGCCGCCGGTAATGTGTCGGCTCAGTTTTTAGGCCAGATGTCTTCGGCCGATGTGGTTGATCTCAACACTGGCAAAGCCGGTGGGTATGTTGTTCTGGCCGATGGAGCCACGGCAGTCGTCGGTTCGGTCAGGTATGGTTTCTCCGAATATATCGAAGGGCGGGGGCGTTTCGGCTTTATTGATCCTGATGGCGGCGATATGAGTATCATTTTCGGAGCCGATTTCAAGTATCAGCTCTGGGGATACAATCAGCCCGACTATCCGTTTGACCTCGCTTTGGGCGGTTTCCTCGAATATGCCGATCTTTCACATAGCAGTCTTCTGGGTGTCGGCGGTTCGGTGATCGGCTCTCTGCCGCTGGCTATGAAAAACAATCACAGTATCGAACCATACGCCCGTTTTAATCTGCGGATGCAGAGAGTTTCGGTTGATGACTTCACTGTGACCACTGGTCTGGGCACCGAGACAGTCAAAGGCGGCTCGGACAGCGAACTAAAACTGGGACTAAATGTCGGGGCGGTTTTCTCCGTAATTGATCTGGTTGATTTCACAGCCGAAATACAAATCGATGACGATACCGCTTTTCTTCTCGGTATAGACATTCTGGCCTTTTAGGGCTTTTCAACCGAGAGTGGAACACCTGACATGAACGCCATCGACGCCATAATCCTGGGTATTATTCAGGGATTAACCGAATTTTTGCCTGTCTCTTCGTCGGGTCATTTAGTTATCGGAGAGACGCTTTTGGGACTGGATACCCCCGGTATCAGTCTGGAAGTATGGTTACATGTGGGAACCCTTGTGGCTGTGGTGGGATATTTCCATCGGCGAATAACCGCCTTGGTCAGATCTATATTTTCATCCGAAAGTGAAGAATTGCTGGAAAACCGTAAACTCTGGAAGGCCTTGATAATTGGAACTCTGCCGGCCATTGTCGTCGGTATCTCCCTCAAAGCCATGATTGAATCGACCTTTGACTCGCCGGTTCTGGCCTCGGGGATGCTTCTGGTGACGGGAACCATGCTTCTCCTGACGCCGCTGGCCCAAAACAAACTAAGAGCGATTGACCACTCCCGCGGCTTCTTTATCGGGCTGGCTCAGGCGGTTGCCATTTTACCCGGTATTTCGCGTTCCGGAAGTACCATTGCCTGCGCCATGTTTTTGGGAATCAAACCGGCGCTGGCCGCCGAGTTTTCCTTTTTGCTGGCTGTCCCGGCCATTATCGGAGCGTTTCTTCTGGATTTTGTTACCTCGGGTGAAAAATTATTCGAAGCTGCTACGCTCCCACTTTTCCTGCTGGGAGCGGCGGTGTCCTTTATTTTTGGACTGCTGTCAATTCACTATTTGCTCAAGCTAATAAAAAAAGGAAAGCTCTTTTATTTTGGTTTTTATTGTCTTGTGGTTGGAGGGCTGGGGTTGGTATATTTGACCTGATGGATACTATAATTGTTATAAGATTGGGCCGCCTGGGAGATGTGACTCTTACCGGCCCCACCATTAAAAATCTTCGTTTCCAATATCCCGAATCGCGGATTATTTTTGTCACTCGCAAAGGTTATGCCCCGATAATAGAGATGCTGCCGGGATGCGACGAAGTTTTGACCTTTCCGGCTAATGGAGCTTATTTCGATCTGGTCAAACTGTCCTCCGCCATTGACGAACATGAACCGCGTTTGATTGTTGATTTGCATAAAAATTTCCGCTCCTTTCATCTGGCCAACATGACCAAAGCTCCCTATAAAGTCGTCTATCACAAGCGGCGCAAGGAGAGACAGGCGGCTGTCCATGACAAGAAATTTGTGTCGCCTATTCCGCATACGGTCGATTTGTACAATGTGGTCATCGATCAGTTGAAAGGGGAGAGGATTGCCCGCCGACCGGATTTAAATCTGGATGAGAAAATCCTCCGGGGCGCGGGTTCGGCCCGGGAGATGGTTGCCATCGCCCCCGGAGCAAGTTCGCCGGTAAAAGCCTGGCCGATTGAACGCTTTGCCGAGCTGGCCGAACGGATACATTTTGATTTCAAACTGCCGATTGGGCTTTTTCTGGGCCCCGACGACGGTGAACTGCAAGAGGCCTTCGCCTCAGTTCCCGAAAACGCCCTGACCGTATATCATAATCAGCCCCTGCCCGAGATAGCCGGTTTAATGGCTCGTTCGCGATTTACCATCACCAACGATTCGGGACTAATGCATATATCCTCTGCCGTAGGCACTCCGACGATCGCGCTTTTCGGCCCGACTCACGAACAGCTTGGGTTTTATCCCCTGGGCTTGCACGATGTTATCCTGGCTACCGATGAAAAATGCCGCCCCTGTTCATTGCATGGCAACAAACCGTGTTACCGTGAAGATCAATACTGTTTCACGAAGATGAGCGTCGATTCCATTTATGACAAAACTGCCGGTATCATTGACCGTATCAATTTGAAACCGGCTGTTTTCATTGATCGGGACGGAACTTTGATTGAAGACAAGCATTATCTGGCCGATCCGGAAGGGATTGCGTTTTTGCCCGGTTCCCTGGAAGCCGTCAGGAAGCTGAAGGAAGCGGGATACGTGGTTGTCGTGGTTTCCAACCAATCAGGCGTGGCCCGGGGATTTTATCCGGTCGGTATCGTCGAGGAGGTCAATGACCGTCTCTGCGCCTTGATGAATGAGGCCGGATGCGAGCCGGATGATATTCGCTATTGTCCTCATTATCTCGATGGAGAGGTGACCGAATATTCGATCGACTGCGACTGTCGCAAACCGAAACCGGGGATGCTTGAGGAAGCGGCGGCTATGCTGGGAATCGATATCAAACGTTCCTATATGATCGGGGACAAGCATAGTGATATCCTTTGCGGGCGGGCTGTCGGCGCTCAGCCGGTGCTGGTGCGCAGTGGCAAAGGCACGGAAGCCGAAAAACAATTGCCGGATCATCCGTTTATGAGGCCTGATTTCATTTGTGATACGCTGGTCGAGGCAATCGATTTTGTTCTATCGGAAAAATGATACGTGACGCTTTATATTTCGAAAGGCTGGAGGAAGAGGTTGTCATCTGTCACCTCTGTCCGGCCGAATGCCGACTAAAACCGGGAAGACGAGGTATTTGCCGCAGTCGTCACAACGACAGTGGTTCTCTTAAAACTGATAATTTCGGCGAAACAGTCACTATCGCCATTGATCCCATTGAAAAAAAGCCGCTCTATCATTTTCATCCGACCGCCAATATTGTTTCCGTCGGCCCTAACGGTTGCAATTTCTCCTGCCGTCACTGTCAAAACTGGGATATTTCCCAGAACAAAGTGCCGACCCGTTATATCGCCCCCGAACAGCTTCCCGAGATTGCGTCGGAACAAGGTTCGATCGGGATCGCCTACACTTATACCGAGCCGTTAATCTGGTACGAATATATTCTCGAAGCGGCCCCGCAGATTAAAAACGCGGGATTACTCAATGTCCTGGTTTCCAACGGTTATATCAATCCCGAACCGCTGACCGATCTCCTGCCGCTGATCGACGCCTGGAATATCGATCTCAAAGGGATGCGCCCGGAGTTTTATCGCCGGGTTTGCAAGGCTCGACTGGAGCCGGTTATGGAAGTCATCAGGATGGTCGCCGCCTCACCGGCCCATCTGGAATTGACTAATCTGGTTATCCCCGGGTATAATGACAGCGACGAAGATTTTCACCGGCTGGGCGAATTTATCGCCTCGGTTGATCCGGCCGTGCCGCTTCACCTCTCGGCTTATCATCCCAGCTATAAAATGGATGCGCCTCGAACCCCGCCGGAAACACTCTTGCGGGCGTATAATATATTGAAAGAGTATCTGGTTCATCTCTTTGTCGGCAATATGGAGATTCCCGGCTGTTCCAACAGTAATTGCCCGGCCTGCGGCGAAATATTGATCGAACGATCAGGTTATCGAGTCCGGGTAATCGGTTTGGATGATAACGCCCACTGCCGGAATTGCGGCAAAGATTCGGCGATTATTTGCCGGGTTTAAAAAAGACCGTTCGGTCGGTCTGAAGACCTTGCCGTTTTGGTCGATAGTATTAGTAATCAAGCAATTATGAGACAGTGTTCGTCTTTATTGTGTGGCCTGCCGGGAACTGAAGCATAGAAGATATCGTTTTTGTTTATGATGAGACAGCTGGACAGAAAAATTCTGAGTATTCTCCTGACGGGATTGATTATCCTGCTGGCCCAACCGCTGGCGGCTCAATTCTATTTTGGCAAAAATAAGGTCCAGTACACGCAGTTCGACTGGCAGGTCATGACCACCGAACATTTTCGGATATATTTCTATTCCGCCGAAAGCGAACTGGCCGAAATTGCGGCCCGTTCGGCAGAGGAATCGTATCGAGTACTGGCTTCCCGATTCAATCATGAAATTTATGCGCCCATTCCGCTTATTATTTACAGCAATCCCAATCATTTTGTCCAGACCAACGTCACCTGGTCGATGCTTCCGGAAAACGTAGCCGGTTTCACCGAGTTTATCAAAGGCCGGGTGGTTGTGCCTTTTAACGGTTCCTATTACGACTTCGACCGGGTAGTCCGCCACGAACTTGTGCATGTCTTTACTATTTCCAAGCTGAATCGGGTTGAAAAAACCTACGGCCGGATAAATTCCGTTTACCCACCTCTGTGGTTCATTGAGGGATTGGCCGAGTTCTGGTCTCGTCCCTGGGAAAGCGATGGAGACCTGATTGTCCGGGATATGGTTATCAATGGCACCCTGCCGCGGATTGAACAGATGTGGACAGTACAGGGAACCTATTACATGTACAAGCTGGGTGAATCGATTTGCCATTTTATCAATGATGAATACGGCGCGGGGATGCTGACCGAAATTTTTAAAAACTGGCACATGCACAAGCGATTCGAGGAAATCCTGGCTTATACCCTCGGTGAAAAAGTCGAAAAAATTTCGGATAAATGGACATACTATCTTAAGAAGAAATATTATCCTCAGATATCCGATTATGATCTGCCCGACAAAGATGCCGTTCGGTTGACCCGACGTGAATTTGCCGTTCGCCCCGTGCCGGTGCAACTGGTCAATGACCGGGGAGAACTCGAAGAGTGGGTTATCTATAAGGCCAATCGGGTCGGTTACAGCGCCA
>JAAEQF010000424.1 GCA_024231695.1 FCB group bacterium | reverse complement strand
CTGAGGAGAGGACTGGTACTGTTTCAGTTTGTGCTTTCGGTTTTCCTGATAATCGGTACCGCTACCATTCACGGACAGCTTGACTACATGAGGAATGCCGACCTCGGTTTTGAAAAACACAATATCATCTGTTTGAAAACCACCGAGGATCACGTCATGAGTCTGGTCCCGGCGTTTGAGGAGTTGATGTCGCATACGCATATTGAAGATGCCACGCTCTGCGGAACCTTGCCCGGTCGTATGGAATCGAGCTCCAATCGAGTCACTTGGGAAGGTCAACCGCCGGGTCAGGACATTAGTATGGAGATAATCTACGCCGGCTACGATTTGCAGGGTACATTTGGGCTGCAAGTGGTTCAGGGACGGTTTTACTCGCGGGAGCATCCATCCGATCTGCAAACCGGCTTCGTGGTAAATGAGGCCGCTGTAAAGGCGATGGGTTTTACGAATGAAACTGCCGTTGGAAAACAGTTCTCTCTGTACGACAAGTCCGGAGTAATAATAGGGGTGGTAGGAGATTTCCATTCGAGATCGCTGCGTGAGCAGATCGCCCCCCTGATAATCCATCTCAGTCCGTATTGGAACGACAATCTTGTCTTTAAGCTCAGTCCTGTCGATATGGCCGGCACGCT
>JAAEQF010000423.1 GCA_024231695.1 FCB group bacterium | reverse complement strand
GTGTCTGGGGAGCCTGTGTCGGAGAAATACTTCCTCAGGACGAGGAGTGCGACGGTCTGGACAATGACTGCGACGGTCAGACGGATGAAGGCAATCCAGGTGGGGGGCAGGCTTGCAGTACCGGTATGCCGGGAGTCTGCGACAACGGGACTACGCAATGTATTGGTGGGGTTTTAACTTGTGAGCCGGATCAGTCGCCTTCTGCGGAAGTTTGTGATGGTCTTGATAACGACTGCGATGGTCAGGCGGATGAAGGCAATCCGGGTGGGGGGCAGGCTTGCAGTACCGGTATGCCGGGAGTTTGTGCCACCGGGACTACGCAATGTATCGGTGGGGTTTTAACTTGTGTGCCGAATCAGTCGCCTTCGGCGGAAGTTTGCGACGGTTTGGATAACGACTGCGACGGTCAGGCCGATGAAGGCAATCCGGGTGGGGGTCAAGTTTGCAGTACCGGTATGCTGGGTGTTTGTGCAACCGGGACTACGCAATGTATCGGTGGGGTTTTAACTTGTGTGCCGAATCAGTCGCCTTCGGCGGAAGTTTGCGACGGTTTGGATAACGACTGCGACGGACAGACGGATGAAGGCAATCCGGGTGGTGGTCAAGTTTGCAGTACCGGTTTACTGGGCGTTTGTGCCACCGGGACTACGCAATGTATCGGTGGGGTTTTAACTTGTGTGCCGGATCAGTCGCCTTCGACAGAAATCTGCGATGACGGTCTTGATAATGACTGTGATGGCCTGACTGACGTGGCCGATCCCGATTGTCCGTAAGAGAAATTTACAACGAGAATTTTAAACAGGCGGAAAATCCTTTCCGCCTGTTTTATGTCTAATCAGAAATTTAAGCCTGGGTAGATACGGCCGGTTTTCTCACCGAGAGCGATTTGGCGATGAACCGGCCGTAAAAGCGATAGGCCAAGATATAACATCCGAGGGGGATCAAGAAATAAACCAGAACGTTCATACAGAACCTGCCAGCTTTTGGTTAAGGCCAACGATCAACCAGATTAAAATACGCAGGCGCGAGGATTGGTCATAGTTTTTTTGAGTCTCTCGTTTTTGTGGAAAGAGCTACTATTTTGTTTAAGGCAGACGTATATAGTCCATGAGGGAGCATTACAATTTAGATGTCGCCAAGGCAAAAGGAGTTCGCATGAGACGATTGGTTCTGACCGCTGTTGCCGGAATGATTCTGGTTCTGGTATCGCTGGCCTTTGCTCACAGCTCGCTGGAGGGATATTCCGGCGCACCCGGAACGAACGGAACCTGTGCCGCCAACTGCCATGGCAGTCCCGGCGGCACGATTCAGGTGACCGGTTTTCCCGCCGAATATGAGCCGGGGCAGACCTATACGATCAACATTACCCATGACGGCGGTGATCTAATCAGACAGTTCAATGCCAGTTGCCGGGTCGGCGCCGGTTCGGAGAATGCCGGAATGATAGCGGCCGGGACCAATACGGAAACCTATAACAATCTCAAGGAGAGCAATGGTGTCCATTTCAGTTCGGACAATCACAGTTTGGGCAGTTTCGACTGGACTGCACCGGCTTTGGGCACCGGCGAGGTGCGGCTTTATCTGGCCGGTTTACAGGGTGGCTACAATGGACTCAACAGCGCCATGATCCTGACCTCTGCTGAACAGGCGCAAGCCTGCGGCGATACCAATTGCGATGGCAGCATCAATATCGGTGATGCGGTTTACCTGATCAATTATATCTTCAAGAGCGGCCCGGCGCCCTGTTCGGCCTGTCAATAATGCGGGGGAAACCTGCGCAAATAAGTAGGCGGAGAATCGTCTGATTTCTCCGCCCGGTGTTTTTTTATATTAATCTGCAAATATGAAGTGCAGCTTGTTTATTCCTGTGTGGCTTCTTTCTTG
>JAAEQF010000422.1 GCA_024231695.1 FCB group bacterium | reverse complement strand
GATCCCGCACCGCGCGCTGGTCAACTTCCTGGAGGCGATGCGGGAGCGCCCCGGACTGGGTGCGGCCGACCGGGTGCTGTCGGTGACGCCGCTGTCGTTCGACATCTCGGGGCTGGAGCTCTGGCTGCCGCTCGTTTGCGGCGCTGCGGTCGAGCTGGTGAGCCGCGCGACCGCCGTCGACGGGGAGCTGCTGCGGGCCCGGCTCAGGACCGCGACGCTGCTCCAGGCGACGCCCGCGACCTGGCTCCTGTTGCTCGGCGCCGGCTGGCAGGGCGGCGAGGGTCTGAAGGCGCTGTGCGGTGGCGAGGCCCTGAGCCCGCAGCTGGCCGCGGCGCTTCTGGCTCGGACCTCGTCGACGTGGAACATGTACGGTCCCACCGAGACCACGATCTGGTCGTCGGTGCATGCGGTCGGCCCGACCGATTGTGGCGAGCTCGCCGCGGTGTCGATCGGACGGCCGATCGCCAACACCGATCTCCACCTGGTCGACCGCAGGCTTGAGCCGCAGCCGCTGGGGGTGGCGGGGGAGCTCCTCAT
>JAAEQF010000421.1 GCA_024231695.1 FCB group bacterium | reverse complement strand
GTTCGCAATTCGAGCAGGGTTGATTCTCGCGGCCGTAAGCCAGTAGATATTTCTGGAATCCGCCCGGCTTACCATAGACTCCGGCGAAGCTGTCCACCGATGTGCCCATCAGGCGAATCGCCTTTTTTAAAATAGTCTGAATGTGCCCGTGCAGTTCGCGAAGTTTCCGCGCGGAAACAGAATCGGTCAATCGTTTGGGGTGAAGCCGCGATAGAAAAAGTGTTTCATCGGCGTAGATATTACCTATTCCGGCGATAACGGTCTGATCTAAAAGAGCCGGTTTGATCATTCGTTTTCGGTTTTTCATCAGCCGAACAAAATCATCGGCGATAATTTCCAACGGTTCGGGGCCGAGTTTAGCCAGTCCCGGTTGAGCCATGATTTCGTTCGTGGGAAAGATCCGCAATCGGCCGAAACGGCGATAATCGTTGAAGCGCAGCAGATACGAGTCGTCGGCAAGCTGCATAACCACGTGATCGTGTTTACCGACCGATTCCGATTTCGGTAGATAACAAAAATGGCCGGTCATCTTGAGATGTACCCAGAGGGTATGGTCATTGGAAAGATCGATCAGGATATTTTTGCCTCGGCGGCGGATATGTGTAAAAGAGCTGCCCCGAAGCAAATTCGCAAATCGCCTTTTATCGGGAAAAATAGATGCGGTCGGTTTGATATTGATCTGTGTGACGGTTTCTCCAAGAATGGTTTTTCTCAGAGCGCGGGCAACGGTTTCGACTTCGGGCAGTTCGGGCATTTAGAAAATCATCAAAATAAAACGCCTGCCGCAAAAAGGGCAGGCGCATTGTGGCTTTTCAATTCTAATTTTTGGCCTGTTTTGACTGATAATCCTCAATGGCCGCCTTGAGGGCGTCGAGGGCCAGGTTGGAGCAGTGCATTTTTATCGGCGGTAATCCACCCAAGCCATCGGCCACGTCGTTACGGGTGAATTGGAGCGCTTCGTCGATGGTTTTGCCCTTGACCAGTTCGGTGGTGAAGGAACTGGAAGCGATGGCCGCTCCACAGCCGAAAGTCTTGAACTTGATTTCAGCTATACGATCGTCTTTGACCTTTATATAGAGGGTCATCACATCGCCGCAGGATGGATTGCCGACGGTGCCGACGCCATCGGCGTCTTTCAGATCTCCGGCGTTACGCGGATTCTGAAAATGGTCCATTATCTTATCGTTGTACATATCGACTCCATTGCAAATTCCAAATTGCCCCCGATTACTTCGGCAGCCTCAGATATTATACGTGAATTTGAGGCGATTGTCACCTCAATATCATCAGGCCGAAAGTTTTCGGGTCATAATCGATCGGCACCTGCCAGTTGGCCGAAATATTGAGTCGCTGCTGTTTGCGCTTGAAGTTAATCCCCCAAATATCATCGGTGTTTGCAGCAATACCGAACTGGGCCAAAGGCAGAACCGCCTCAATACTCCAGTAACTATCGCCTTGGTAAGTTTTCACTCGATATTCACCGTCCCAGCTTCGATCTCCGCCGGCAAAACCGTATTGGTCGATCGTCAACTTTTGGTCAAAGACGATTTCGGACGGATTGAAATATATCTGGTAGCCGATGGCTTGTGACGTATCGGGCTGAATGAAATAGCCGACGCAATCATCGTTATATACTGATCCATCATGGTCAACGACGGTTGAAAGTAAAGAATCCATGACCGTTTCAGAACAATGAGAGGCCAGATAGAGGTTTTCCTGATCGTAGGCGAAATAAAACTCGGTCGGCTCGACCTCGGCCGGGTTGCCGTCAGCGGTAAAAAAGACAGTTTCCGGATTTTGCCAGAATTCCTCGTTTAATTGCCCGTCGATAACAGGAGGATTTTTCGCGGGAAAGCATTGAGCCTGCCTGCCGATCAAGAGCGATGTTTGAATTACCGCCTGCTTGTTTTGGGCATAGTGGAAATCAAAATTGGCGATTGGCGTGGGATATAGCTCACCTGTACAAGAGGCGGTAAAAGTCACGGCTCGGGAATCATCAGGTGGGACAGAGATCATCATATGTTCCGGGTGGACTACCCAGCCATTGGGAACCTCCCACCATAATGAGTCATCAATCGGTTGATCGGGAGATAAATTATTAACGGTAACGCTGAAATTTCTGTTGGTCGCGGTCAGGTCATTTTCGACCAGTGTTCTGCCCATGTCGATACCGAATCTCCTCATATTGGTAACAATCAGGAGTTCATCGGCCGTGACTTCATCCCAGGGTAAAACAGCGTCTTTCTTAATTGGGGTAATAATGATACTTTCCTGATCGATAGTTACCCAGCAGAAATGATAACCCAGGCCGGTCGGTCCGGGATTCATGCCGCCGCCGGAACTGCCCAGGTTGGTATAAACAACATCATCGTATCGTCCAGTAAAATAAGTATGAAAGTGTCCGGAGAAAACAGCATCGGCGCCATAAGCGACAAAAAGCGTATGCAGGGTATCGGGCAAGCCTTTGGCAGTCGTATTATACCAGAACGGTTTGTGCATTAATATCAGCGTTTGTCCCGCGCCTTGATTGGCCCGTAAATCCTCTTCCAGCCAGGCTATCTGTTCGGGAGGGAGTTCGTCGCTCGATCCCCAGCGGCTGTTGTCGAGGATGATGAAGTGGATGTATTCGTAATTGAAGGAGAAATAAGGTTCACCGATTCGCCGGCGATAAATTACCTCCATGACATCGTTGTAAATATCGTTATTGCCGGGTGTGTAATAAAGCGGCGCTTTGAGAGCGGCGACAATTGAGTCGTATTCATCCCAGCGGGCATGGAGAAGGGTTTTGTCCTCGGTGTAACCGACAATCATATCTCCGACGGTAAGGGCAAGATCGGGGCACAGTCGGTTTATCTCCTCGATAATCTGACCATAAACGCCGATATCGGGCGAACCGGTGCGGTCACCGATAATGGCCAGACGGATTGGAGTCTGCGAGCGGTCGGTAGCCGACAGCCCGGCGGCCATGAAAATAATCACAAATCCAGTCAGTATGATATTGGCGAATTTCATACATCACCTCCCCATATTTATCTGGCTTAAAAACCGCCTTTGCCACATTAAGACGACTAACTCCTTGAACCGGGAATATATGGAAAAATAAGATTGATTCAAGCTCAAATAGATAAAGAAAATACCCCCGGCATGAAACAGCCGGGGGCAATGTTGGTCGATTTTCACATTTTCCTTTTTATCCGCTTATTTGACCGGTAGCGGGCGCATGACCTTTACCCTTGTCCTTGCCGCCGGCGATTGATTCGACTGCCGCTCCCAGCGCACCCAGAATACCAGAGGCTTCTATCGGCAGGAAGACCTTGGTGGCCTGACCGTCGGCGATTTGCCCCAGCGCCTCGAGGTATTTGATGGTAACCACATCCTCGGTGGCTTTTCCGTCATGGATGGCCGTGAAAACATTAACAATCGCCTTGGCCTGACCCTCGGCCACGGTGATTTCCTTGAATTTATCGGCCTCGGCCACACGCTTGATCGCCTCGGCTTCACCTTCGGCTGAAAGAATTTGGGATTGCTTCGCGCCCTCGGCCTTGAGGATAGCCGCCTGCTTGACGCCCTCGGCTTCAAGGATATTGGCTCGTTTCATCCGCTCGGCTTTCATCTGCTGGCTCATGGCCTGATTGATATCCATAGGCGGGTCGATACGTTGAAGTTCGACGCGGTTGACCCGAACGCCCCATTTATCGGTGGCCGTATCCAAAACATCCCTGAGCTGGCCATTGATAACATCGCGGGAAGTCAGAGTTTGATCCAGCTCTATCTCGCCGATGATATTACGCAGGTTGGTCTGAGCCAGCTTGGTTGCAGCCCTGATGTAATTTCCGATTTCGTAACGCGACTTGAACGGATCGGTGACCTGGGCGTAAATTATGGCGTCCACCTCGACCCCGACATTGTCCTTGGTGATAACCATCTGAGACGGCACATCAAGGACGACCTCGCGCATGTCAACCTTGATGACGGTGTCAATAACGGGCATGATGATGTTCAGGCCCGAATTGAGCGTGCGCTGGTATTTACCCAGCCTTTCCACCAGACCTTTTTCGAATGGCCGGATGACCTTGAACGACATCATGGCCATGATGAAGGCGAAGAAGACGATGACCACGGTAAATATTAATGTTCCCGGCATATAATCACCCCTTTCTATCGTTACTCGATTTCTTCCACTTTCATTGTGGTTCCTTCGATTGCTGTGACCGATATTTTTTTGTCGGCCGCAATTGTATTCTTGGCACGGGCTTGCCAGGTTTGATTTTCAACGATAACCTGCCCGGCTGTGTCGGTAACTTCGGCTTTGACATACCCGACTTTGCCGATCAAACCGTCAATATTGCTTTTTATCGGCGATGGCTTGGTGATCTTATTGGCCAATGGCCGGGACAGTGGAATCAATATCAACGATACCACCGCAAAGACCACGCCCTGGAGCAAGTAAGACTCGGGAGTAAAGACCGCCGCCAACGCGCCACCGAGTGACCCGACGACGAAGCAGGCGAAAATAAATCCCGGCGAAAAGATTTCGATCATCAGGAATATGAAGGCCAGCGCCAACCAGACCCATACGGCTGTTTCCATTGCAACCTCCTGTCGGCCAAAACATTTTGAAATTATATCGATTGTTTTGCGATATAGCCTCTACCAATATACCCGTATTGTCAATTCTTATTCAATAAAAACCGGCGAGAGCGGCCCAATTATTATTTGTCACTTTTTGATAAACCAACACAAAAAAAAGCCGCTTCCGGATTACCGGAAGCGGTTTGAGGGGCTCGTGATGTCGGATTCTAAGAAGTCATGCCCCAATATATGGGCTCAAGACAAGTAATTTCCGGTTGCGGTGCCCAAAGGACAAACATATTCAAAGTTAGCGTCTCACGAAGTAAAGTCCGTCCTGTTTTTTCATCCTACTATCCCAGTTCCTAGCCGCCTTTAAAACGTCTTTTTTTACCTTCCCAAGTTAGTACTTGTCAACTTCCAACGCTGGTTGAGGAGAATTGTTCCCGGATGAGAATAATAATATTAAAAAATATTTGCCCGATTTCGACGGCTGAAAAGTCTTATTTTTAGGGCCGGAAGAGCGCGATAACTTCTTATATTACAATTATGAATCTGCTGACCCTCTTTTTCGCCTCGTTTGTTGTCGGGCTGTCCGGAGCTTTGATGCCGGGCCCGCTTTTAACGGTTAATATCGCCGAAGCCACCCGCAAAGGATTCTGGACCGGTCCGATTTTGATCGGCGGCCACGCTATCGCCGAACTGGCGGTAGTGGTCGGGCTGGCTTTCGGATTGTCGGAATTTCTGGCCTCGGAAACAGTGTTCAAATTCATCGGCATGGCCGGTGGAGTTGCTCTGATTCTTATGGGCGGAGCGATGCTCCATGACATAGTCCGCCGCAGGATTACTTTCGACGCCGATATGCCTGGCTCGAGTTCGGGCCTTTTGGTCGGCAAAGGGATCACCGCCTCGCTTTCCAATCCCTATTGGTTTGTCTGGTGGGCAACGGTCGGCTCGGCTTTTTTAACTCGTTCGCTGGATCACGGCCGAATTGTCGGCCCGGTGGTGTTTTATTTCGGGCATATTCTCTCCGATCTGGTCTGGTATTCGTTTGTGTCGTTTATGATCTCGATCGGCAAAAAACTGTTGGCCGGTAAACCGTATTATATCCTGATTTCGCTCTGTGCTCTGTTTTTGCTTTATATCGGAGTGAAATTCATAGTTGATGCATTATGAAAACGAAAGATCGAATATTATCTGATCATCGCCAAAATAGTCTGACAGCACTGGCGGTTTTCTCTGTCGTTTTTATCATTTCCATTTCCGGCTGTCGCACGCAGAAGGCCTCCGAGACCTTCTTGGAAATCAAACAGAAATTCCCATCCAATACCCAAAGTATCAAAGTCAGCGACGCCGAGATTGATTACGATGGTCGATTGAAAGTTTTGTTTAATGACGGGACTCTTTATCGCCGCCTCGACAGCCTCGGATGTGATTATTATTTTCTGGGGCGAGGCCGGATTATTGTCACCGACACCTCAGGTTTGACCGTGGCCGGCAGGGAAAAGTTTGAAAAACAAAAGACGCTTGATTTTGTATCGGCTTATCTATGTGGAGATAGGTTTCCGGTCCTGCTTGGCCTTGACCCCGGCGGCTGGCACGAGGACAAGATCAAACGGCCGCACTGGAACGAACTTCAATTTATGCTGAAAGCGCCGGACAAACATTTCGGCGTAAACCTTGGAGCCGAGCTGGACATCTGGTCGGAGCGGGAGATTTTTCCGCTTCCGGTCTGGATCGATCTGAAACTGGCGGATGAATCCCGGCTGGCCGCTTATCTGTCGCCGGATATTGCCGAACAGCTTCATCTCTATGCCTATGATGCTATAGATGAAACACCGAACCTGATCGGCGGCTATAATCTGGGGGGACGGATAATATCCCGGCCGATTGAAATCGATTCCACCGAGATATTCATCGAGCTCAAAGAATCGGGGCGGTTTGATGCTCGCTGTAAACTATTTTTCGGAGATGACAGAGATAATCCAAGCTATCGGGCGGGGATGAAACTGAACCTGCCTTTCCTGTTTACCGTCGATTCGGTCAAGAGCGGCGGCCGAAATCAGCCGTTCTACAAGAAAAAACTAAGAGGCAATTTATATCTTCAACGCAGCCAGGATATCGCTGCGCCGAATTCGGTCGAGGTCTTTTATCGGGGGAAATACCTGAGATCTCCCCGAGTGGGCCTTGATCTGCCGGTCAACATGACCGGTTGGTTTCCGCATTTGCCCCGACGAACACTTGGCCGTTTCATCCTCCATTACGCTCTCCACAAAGATATGGCTTTGCTGTCGGTTGGCGAAAAGGTGGGAGAGAAGGTTGTCGGCGAAAAAAAAACTATCACCTATCGTACGGGTGATAATATCTCCTACGTCAGTTTCGCCACCGGGGTTTATGATACACTGACCGAAACGGTGCATGATCTTCCCGTAAATCTATATATCCGCCGGGAAAATAATATGGGCTTGTTCAACCGGCATAAACCGCGTGAGGTCATGGCTGATCTGGCGGGAGCTTTTGAGGCCTTTTATGACCGTTTCGGCCCGCCGACCTCGAAGGAACTCGATATCGTCGATCGCGTTGCCTTCGTCGGACAAAGCAGCCCGGGACTTATACATCTATCGCATATTTCCTTTGAGACGAAACGGGATCAGGCCCGTTTCCGAGCCCATGAAATAGCTCATCAATGGTGGGGACATACAGCCGTGCCGAAGACGGTGCGGGATATGTGGCTTTCGGAAGGGCTGGCCGAATATTCGGCAGGGCTATATCTGCTCGACCATCTGCACGATACGACCGCCTTTGTCGAACTACTCGATTTCTGGCGGAGGCAGGTGCTGGAAGAGGGCAAAGTAAACGGGCTTTATTCGCGCGGCTATCGGGCCGGGTCGATACTGCAGGGGATGCGTTTTCTGGAGTCGTCCTCTCCGGGCGATTATATGGCTCTGGTTTACGCCAAGGCAGCCTGTCTGCTCCGCATGCTTCGTTTTGAAATAGATGGGCCGAATTATCGGACGGATTTTTTCTCGGCCATGCTGAGCGATTACCTTCGCAATTTTCATGGCAAGCAGGCGTCAAGTACCGATTTTATTAAAATTGCGAGCAAATATATCGGATCGGCGCAGGCCGAGCGGTTTTTCCGGCACTGGCTTTATGGTTGGAAGATTCCTGCATTTGAAGCCGAATATACCGTCCTGACCGATGACCGTGGTCGGCAATCGCTGGCGTTGGAAATCAATGTTTCCGGTATGGATAATGGCTTCGAAACGCCTTTCCCGGTCGAGATTGAGTTCGCTGACGGCAACAGGCGGCTTTTTCGCATTGACGGTATCGGTTTGCGAAATACGCATCAATTAGGACCGTTTCCGCAAAAAGTGTCTCATGTCCGCTTCGATCCCGGCCATATTATCCTTAGCCGGTCGGTCGAAGTCCATAAGAAACAGTGACATCCGTTTTTCTTGAATTTATTGCTTTATCCGCGTACCGTTTTCTGCTACTATGGCATTGCATGAACCGGAGATGAGAACAACCGATGAAAAAAAGCAACTTTGTCCATCTGCATAATCACACGCAGTATTCTCTGCTCGACGGCGCCAGTCGTATCGACGATTTGGTGGCTACGGCCAAAAAATTCAACATGCCCGCCATGGCCATTACCGACCACGGTAACATGTTCGGCTGCATTGAGTTCTATAAAAAAGTCAGCAATGCCGGGATAAAGCCGATTATCGGCATGGAAGCCTATATCGCCGGTACCTCGCGCACCGATCATCATCGCGTGGCCGGTTATCCCGACACCGGTTTTCATCTGGTTCTACTGGTCAAGAATCAGGCCGGATATAAAAATTTGATGAAATTATCCTCGGCTGCCTTTCGCGAGGGTTTCTATCATCGACCCCGCATCGACCGGGAGATATTGAAAGAACATGCCTCTGGTCTGATAGCCCTGTCAGCTTGCCAAAAAGGGGAAATACCATACTGGCTGGCCCGTGATAACGTAGAGAAAGCCGAAGACGCCGCTCAATTCTACGGCGAGCTGTTTCAGGATGACTTCTATATCGAGCTTCAGGATCATGATCTGGAGTTCGAAAGACGGACTTTCTCCCAATTAGTCGATATGGCTAAGAAATTTGGTTTGCCTCTGGTTTGCACCAATGACTGCCATTATATCAAGCGCGAGGATGCCGAAGCGCATGACGCTTTGCTGTGCATTCAAACCGGTAAATTGGTTTCCGATACCGACCGGATGCGCTATGATACCGATCAGATTTATTTCAAGTCGGCCGAGGAGATGCAGGAACTGTTCGCCGATTACCCGGAGGCGGTCGAGAACACTATTCGCATCGCCGAAAGGTGTAATCTTGAAATTGAGATGGGCAACCTGCTTTTGCCCGCCTTCCCGATTCCCGACAAAGGCAAAACCCCCGATCAATACCTCGAGGAGTTAACGCGTGAGGGTTTGGCTGAACGCTACAGCGAGATTACGCCGGAAGTTGAAAAGCGTCTGGAATACGAACTGGGGGTAATCAAACAACTGGGTTGGGCCGGATATTTTTTAATTACTTGGGATTTTGTGCTTTATGCCAAGAATAACGGCATTCCCGTCGGGCCGGGCCGTGGTTCGGCGGCAGGATCAATTGTTTCCTATTCGCTGGGGATTACCAACGTCGATCCGATCAAGTACGAACTTCTATTCGAGCGGTTCCTCAATCCCGAACGCATATCGATGCCGGATATTGATATAGATTTCGCCGATCGCTACCGGGATAAGATCATCGATTATGTAGTGGAAAAATATTCTCGCGAAAACGTGACTCAGATTATCACTTTCGGAACGATGGCCGCCCGCGGCGTTATCCGTGACGTCGGCAGGGTCCTGGCTATGCCTTATACGGAAGTGGATAAAATTGCCAAGATGATTCCGGCTCAGACGGATATGACACTAAGCAAAGCCCTGATTCAAACTCCGGAATTGAAAGAATTGGTTGATTCCGATGTTCGGGTGGAACGGTTGATTCGCCTGTCCAAAACACTTGAAGGTCTCACTCGCCACGCCTCCACGCATGCGGCCGGAGTGGTTATCGCTCCAGCCGACCTGACCGATTACGTTCCACTTTTCAAAAGCTCCAAAGACGAAATAACGACGCAATACGATATGAAATGGGTGGAGTCGGTCGGGCTTTTAAAGATGGATTTTCTCGGCCTGCGCACGCTGACGGTAATCGACGACGCCTTGAAAATGATCAAATCGGGTAAGGGCAAAGAAATTGATATCGACACTCTCGATCTTGATGATGAAGCCATATATAAGATGTTCGGCCAGGGTCGGACAATCGGGATTTTTCAGTTTGAGTCGGGTGGCATGCGCGACTATTTATCCAAACTGAAACCGACCGTCCTGACCGATCTGGTGGCCATGAACGCCCTCTATCGACCCGGACCGCTCGATTCCGGTATGATCGATATTTATATTAATCGTAAACACGGTCGGGAAAAAGTAGAGTATGATCATCCTATGTTGGAAAAGATTCTGGATGATACCTACGGAGTAATTGTTTTTCAGGAGCAGGTTCTCAAAATCGCCAACTCGCTGGCCGGATATTCACTGGGTCGAGCCGATATCCTGCGCAAGGCGATGGGTAAAAAAGATGCGGCCATCATGGCCGAGCAGAAAAAAGGTTTCGTCGATGGCGCCGTGGCCAACAAAGTGGATAAAAAATCGGCCGAACGGATTTCCGATCTGATCGAAACCTTTGCCCGCTACGGCTTCAACCGGGCTCATTCGACCTGCTATGCCCTGCTGGCCTATCAGACGGCCTGGCTGAAGATTTATTATCCGCATGAATTCATGGCCGCCTCGATGACCTCCGAAATGGGCGATTCGGATCGGGTGGTGGTGTTGATGGAAGAATGCCGGCGGATGGGAGTCGAAGTTTTACCACCTGACGTCAACGAATCACTGGGTTCGTTCACGGTCGTCGGCGACAAAATCCGTTTCGGACTGCTGGCTATCAAAAATGTCGGAACCGGACCGGTAGAAAAAATTATCGAGGCTCGCGAAAAAGGCGAAAAATTCGAAACGCTGGCCGATTTCGTGGCCCGAGTCGATTTGCATGCCCTCAATAAACGGGCTTTGGAATCGATGATTACCGCCGGAGCGTTTGATCTGCTTCATGCCAACCGCAAGGGAATGACCGAAGTGCTTGAAGCGATGGTGACTTATGGGCAAACCGTCCAGCAGGATTCGCATACCGTGGATATGTTCGGCGGCGGAACCGAGGACGAAACGCGCAAAGCGCCGGTGATTCCCAATACCGACGACTGGCCGGTTTCACAAAGGCTTAACGGTGAAAAGGAAATGCTCGGTTTCTACGTTTCCGGCCACCCGCTGGCCCAGTACCGGCGTGAACTGGGTCATTTCGCAAGTATGACCTCGGAAAAAGTCTCCAGTGCCGACGACAATAAAGAAGTCCGGATCGGAGGAATCGTCCAGACCATCAAGACTCTACAGGACAAACGGGGCAATACTATGGCTTTCGTGACTATCGAGGATTTTGGCGGAAGTTTGGAACTGATCGTCTTTTCCGATTGTTATGAACAGTCGAAGGATTTTGTGGTAGTCGATGGAATCATTTTGGCTTCAGGCCGGATTTCGACGCGAGAAGGTCAGGCTTCCAAAATGGTTGTGTCCAACCTGTTGCCGTTGAACAGACTAAATGATTTTTACGACTGCCGGTTGATCTTGGATCTCGAACGTCAGGACTATGACCGGATCGACCGCTTAATGCCTGTTTTGGAGTCGAACCGGGGAGATAAGGAACTGATTATCCTGCTTCATAATAACGGCGAGGAATTGCAGATTAAACCGCGGAATCTCAGGCTGAATCTTTCGGGTGATGTAGTCGATAATCTGAAAGAGTTGATCGGCGTGAACAAAGCCTATCTGGCCCCGGCCGGAAGGGTCTGAGTCTAAGAAGAGGCTTGCTTTTTTACGATTTTATTGTAAACTATTATGGCCTATGATACATATAAGAATCAGACAACGGCTGGGATCGACCTCGAGATATTGGAGTAATATGAAAAAATTCTCATTCTTTTTGACCTGCACCTGCTTCTTTCTACTGGCCTCACTGGCTCTCGCCGGCAATCAGGCAGCTAAATCAAAAGCGGCCGACAAATCCTCGGTAGTGGAACAAAATAAGGTTAAAGCTCCGGCTGAAATAGATTGGCTGAGGTACAGCGAAGGTATGGCCCAGGCCAAGGAAAACGGCAAGAAAGTTTTTGTCGAGTTTACCGCCAGATGGTGCGGCTATTGCCGGAAAATGCGCGCCACTACTTTCAAGGATTCCTCGGTCATTGCCTTACTTAATGATAATTTCGTCAGCGTTTCCGTGGATGGTGATTCGCGCGATACACTTGATATCGACGGCTGGATTACCACCGAAAAAAAACTGGCGAAAGAATACCGGGTCAGCGGTTACCCAACCTTCTGGTTTCTGACTCCCGAGGGAGAGAAAATCGCTCCGGTCAACGGATATAAAGACGCTCGTTTCATGTTCGACGTCCTCGATTACCTCAAGGATGACACTTACATGACAGTGGAATTCAAAGACTATATCGAGAATAGGAAAAAGAGCAAATAACTTTCAGGCGAAAGATACCGTTTGCCGATCAATCCAATTACTTCCAACTTTGGTGAGATTATGAAAACACGTTTGACGATACTTACTTTTGGTTTGCTGCTTATTAGCGCGATGATTTCATTAGGTTGCGGAGGAGACGAGACGCCGCAGACGACATCACAGCCGGCCAATCAACCGGCCGCCGCCGCGGTGGAGGAATATCCCGGCGAACGATTTGTATTAACCGACATCTACGGCGAAAAACGAATCTGGTCCGAATTCGTCGGCAAACCGTTTGCCATCAATTTCTGGGCCACCTGGTGCGGCCCCTGCCGCCGGGAAATCCCGATCCTCAAAAGGCTCTATACCGAATACAAACCACAGGGTTTTGAAATCCTCGGCATATCGGTTGACCGCGATCAGAAAAAGGTCGTTCCCTTTGCCAAGCAGATAGAGATGCCCTGGGTGGTTCTTTATACCGATGCGGAAACGATCGAGGAGTTCAAGCTGGGTCAGGGTATTCCTTACACGATTTTCTTTGATGCCGCGGGTAACGAAACCGGCCGCGTAATCGGGGCTCAGCCCGAACGGGTGTTCCGCCGCGAACTGGCTAAGATTTTCCCCTCGGGCAGTTAATTGATTTACCACAAATTTTGATAGAGATTAGCAAAGCCGGCCCTTTGGGGCCGGTTTT
>JAAEQF010000420.1 GCA_024231695.1 FCB group bacterium | reverse complement strand
GGGGGCGCCGGGGGAGCTGTGCATCGGCGGCGCCCAACTGGCCCGGGGGTACCCCGGCCGTCCCGAGCTCACCGCCCGCAGCTTCGTGCCCGATCCCCTGGGCTCGGCGCCGGGGGACCGCCTCTACCGGACCGGGGACCTGGTCCGTCACCTGGCGGGTGGGGAGATGGAGTTCCTGGAACGGCTGGACCATCAGATCAAGGTGCGGGGCTTCCGCATCGAGCTCGGCGAGATCGAATCCCACCTGCTCGAACACCCGGCGGTCGACGAGGCGGTCGTGGTCGTCGAAGAGCGGACCGCCGACCAGGGACCGGGAGCGGTACGGCTCAAGGCATGCATCGTCCCCGGCCCGGATGCCGGACCGGATCCGGAGGCGGTGCTCCGGGCCTACCTCCGCGAGCGCCTTCCCGACTACATGGTGCCGGCGCTCTTCGTCACCCTCGAGAGCCTGCCCCGGACCTCGAGCGGCAAGCTCGATCGACGCACCCTCTCCCGCCGCGACCCGGAGCGTCGCCGGGCCCAGCCGGAGGCGGCCCAGGCCGCGCCGCGGAGCGAGACCGAGCGGGC
>JAAEQF010000419.1 GCA_024231695.1 FCB group bacterium | reverse complement strand
GGCCGACGGCAACGTCGATTTCCTCGGCCGCGTCGATCACCAGGTCAAGCTGCGGGGCCTGCGCATCGAGCTCGGCGAGATCGAGGCCGTGCTCGCCGGCTTCCCCGCGATCCGACAAGTCGTGGTGCAGCTCGTCGACGGCCGGCTGGTCGCCCATCTCGCCGCGGACTCGCAGCCCCAGCCCGAGCCGGAGACGATCCGGCGATTTCTCGGCCAACGCCTGCCCGACTACATGATCCCGTCGCTCTTCGTCGTTCACGACGAATTGCCCCTGACCTCCCGCGGCAAAGTCGACCGGCAGGCGCTGTTGCACGGCATCGAGGAGGCGACGCCGGAAGTGGAATTCGTCGCTCCGCGAACGCCGCTCGAGGAGGAGTTGGTCGAGATGTGTCTCGAGATCCTCGACGCCAAGAAGATCGGCGTCCACGACAACTTCTTCCACGCCGGCGGGAATTCCCTTTTGGCAACGCAGCTCTTCTCGAAGATCCGAGCCCGATATCGCATCGAGCTCCAGGTGGCCTCGTTATTCGAAAAACCCACGGTGGCGGCCCTGGCC